>NZ_VIGC02000011.1 GCF_006569185.2 Litorilinea aerophila
CTACCTAGGAGATAACCAGACACAGGTTGGCCTGCTGTTCTGCTGATGGTTATTCAGTTTTCAATGTGCGTCACGATGTGCTGATGGTTTCATCGCTAAAACCGTCACGATGTGCTGATGTACGACAGGTAGACAGTAGTCGGTAGACAGTAGTCGGTAGAGAAGCGTGATAACAGATATCGATGAGGCGATGCAATGGAATATCGAATTTTGGGCAAAACCGGCCTGAGGGTGTCGGTGTTGAGCTACGGCGCTTCGCCCCTGGGGAGCGTCTTCCGGGAGGTGGATGAGGCCGAGGGGATCCGCACCGTCCATACAGCCCTGGACCTGGGGATCAACTTTATCGACGTGTCACCGTACTATGGCCTGACCCGGGCGGAGACGGTGTTGGGCAAGGCGCTGCGGGGCATCCCCCGCACCCAGTACGTGCTGGCCACCAAGGTTGGCCGCTATGGAGACCAGGAGTTCGACTTCTCCGCCGCGCGGGTGACGGCCAGCGTGGAAGAGAGCCTGCGACGTCTGAACGTCCCCTACATCGACCTGATCCAGTGCCATGACATCGAATTCGGCGACCTGGACCAGGTGGTCAATGAAACCATCCCCGCCCTGCGCCGGTTACAGCAGCAGGGCAAGGTGCGCTTCATCGGGATCACCGGGCTTCCCTTGAAAATTTTCCGCTATGTCCTGGAACGGACCGATGTGGACAGCATCCTGTCATACTGCCGCTACGCGCTCAACAACACCCAGCTGGTCGACCTGATCCCATTTCTTCAAGAGAAGCAGGTAGGCATCATCAACGCCTCTCCCCTGAGTATGGGGCTGTTGACCAACCGGGGTGCGCCAGCCTGGCACCCGGCCAGTGAGGAGATCAAGCAGACGTGCGCCCGGGCTGCGGCCTTCTGCCGAGAGCAGGGGGTGGACATCGCCAAGCTGGCCCTCCAGTTTGCCCTGGCCAACCCGGACATCCACACCACCCTGGTGGGAACGGCCAACCCGGAAAACATCCGCAAGAACGTGGCCTGGATGGAAGAGCCCCTGGATGAGGAGCTCCTGGCCCAGGTTCAGCAGATCCTGGCGCCCATCCACAACCAGATCTGGCTCAGTGGACGACCTGAGAACAACTAAAAGGCATTGTCCATCCAAGGCTCGGTCACCTCGTATACAGCTCCAGATCGGGAATATCGTCGTAGTCAGCGATGTTGCGGGTAACCAGAGTCAGGTTATATTCCAAAGCTGTGGCTGCAATAATCAGATCCAGAGCACGGGCATTCACCCGCTTGCCTTGTTCTTTGAGATGATTGCGTAATTGTGCACAACGTCGGGCGACCGACAATGAGAAAGGTAAAACCACAATGCCTTCCAAAAGAGCATCAAAACGTTCCTGCGCCTGGACTGGGTCAGGACTACGAATGACGCCCTGATAGACCTCCATATAGGTGATAATGCTGATGGCGATACCCTCCGCAGCAAGCCTGCTCAGGGGCTCGGCTGCATCCTGGACGTCACTCAAATGGTCGATAACCCAGTCAGAGTCGATCAGATAAGGCATTGTTGTCAGGCGGGACGGCCACGGCTGTTCTGTTTGCGTGCGAGATGAATGTCTGCCAACAGTTCTTCGCGGTCGATTCCACGTAAGGCGCCTGTGCTTTTGCTCAGGGCAGATCTGGCCTTCTGTGGGCTATAGCCGGCCCAAAGATCTTGTACTGGCTCTACCGTCAAGCGATAGAGTTTGCCATTTTTCTCAAGCAAAGCCGGTGCATCCCCAATTTCATCCAATAAGCGGGCAAGCTCACTGTCAGGTTTGACGCGGATGCGATATGGTTCGGTGACCATTATCGGCACCTCCTACTGTGCCTCAAACTTACTGTGCCTCAACCTGGAGGGCAGGACATTAGCGGCCAACCAGAAAGGACGCCCTCTGCCCTCCAATGTCAGCAGTTCACGATTTCGACGCGGAGTCGGCATCTGAGGATGCCGACCCAGCGGGACAGCGCCGCATCTGAGGATGCTCACTCCGCAAATGGGCAACAATCGTGAAGTACTGAATGTACAAAATAGCACTGCAAACGCCTCTATCCAGGATAGTATATCACATGGGAGAATCCCCGTTGAGCATTGTGCGGCGTCACGGTATTTCCACCAATACGTACTGCCGTTCCACGGTCACTTCGTACGTTTCGGCCACGTAGGGGCCCTTCTGGGGCCCCTGGCTTTCTGCCAGCTCCTTGCCTTCGGCCACCTGAACCGGGTAACTGCGCACCCGGGTGCGGGCCGGATCAAACCACGATTGGCCGGTCTTGACGTCGAACTCCCAGCCGTGCCAGGGGCAGCGCAGGATTTCGCCCCGACGGCTATAGGTGTATTCCCCGGGCACGGTGGCCAGCAGCAGTCCGCTCAGCCGTCCTTCGCACAGGGCGCCTCCCTGATGGGGACAGCTATTGCGCAGGGCGTAGAACTCGCCGCCGATGTTAAAAACGCCAATGGAGCGGCCGGCCACCTCCACAATCTTGCGGCCGCCTGGCGGGATTTCATCCACCGTGGCGACAACATAGCGCGCCATGTCCATCCTCCTCGATGCAGTTCAACGCTCGCCTGGCTTTCAGTGCTCCTCCGGCCGCGAGACCTGGTGCAGTCTGGCGTAAATGCCCCCAGAGATCAGGGGGTGCGTAGACGGGTTCACGTACCGCACCGTAGGTCCGGCCTCCCGGCCGGACAGGGATGCCTGCGCCTCTGTCACGCCAGGATGCGTGACCTGCGTACCACCCACCTACGACTCAGTATCCACAGGTCTGCTTCCGCCGGGCTCTACAAGTGCCGGGGCGGCAGCTTATAGAGGGCGCGGGCATTCTCCGCCATGATTTTACGTTTGAGTGCCGGGGGCAACTCCACCGGAAAGGCCCGATCCGGCGCGTCGAAATCCCAGTGGGGATAATCCGTGGCGAACATGAGGCGGTCGTCTGCGTTTAGCTGCTCCAACAACTGGCGGAAAAAGCGCCCCTTGGGTGGCTCTTCCATGGGCTGGGTGGTGATCCAGAAATGCTCGTGGATGTACTCCGACGGCGCCCGTCGCAGGTAGGGCACCTCTTCCTTCAGCCGGCGCCAGCTCTGGTCCAGCCGCCAGGCCAGGGGCGGCAGCCAGGCAAAGCCGCCTTCAATGAGGACGATCTTCAGGGTGGGGAACCGTTCAAAAACCCCTTCGCAGACCAGGCTGATGACCTGGGCCTGGAAGGCCTGGGGCATCCCTGCATGGTCCTCGATGTAATGGGAGGGGAAGCCGGCACCGGTGATGGGGCCGCCCCCGGCGCCGCCAAAGTGGATGCCAATGGGCAAGTCGTGGCGGACGGCCGCCTCGTAGATGGGCCAGTACTTGCGCCGGCCCAGGGGTTCCGCGGTGCGGGCGATGAGGAGAACCTGCACGAAACCGGGGTGGCCGCCCCACCGCTCGATCTCCTGCGCGGCCAGGGCGCTATCTTCATAGGGCACCACGATGGAAGCCCGCAGGCGGGGCTCGGGCTCCACCCATTCGGCCAGTTGCCACTCGTTGGTGGCCCGAGCCAGGGCCGCGCCGAACTCCAGGTTCAACTGTCCGCCGGCCCCCAGGAGGGGGTTGAGGATGCCGTATTCCAGGTCCCAGGCGTCCAGCAGTTGGGCGCGCATGAACGCCAGGTCGGAGCCGGGTGGCAGGCCATTGGGCGGCCAGGCGTCATGACGGGCGGCGTTTTTCATGGCCCGGGGATAGTGGCCACCGTAGTGGCCGCGCAGGCCGATGGTCTCATGGTGACGACGCCAGCGGGCCGGCAGGTACTTATACAGGGTCTCGTTGGAGGGAAATGCGTTGTGGATGTCGCAGTCGATGACAGGTGTCTGGACTCTTTGGCGTTTTCGTGTCCTACGCTCAGCCAATTGTATGGGTTCCATGCCCTTTTCTCCTGTGCCCTTGACCGTTAATTCCATCGGTTTTGTCTAACGTTCAGACTATTCGTCCACCAGCCGAATTCTCAGTCGATGGGATTCTACCGTAACAATAGCACCTGCTTGAAGCGCTTCCCCATGGGATGCAAGTACCCTGGCACAAATGGGGCCCTGTTGGCGGGCAGGCAAATTGACCAAGCGTACGATTCCTGCATGTGGCTGCTCATACACGATAGCAAGCTCACCAAAATCCTTGTCAAGCGTTACCAGTATGCGGCCTTCCCGATGGGCCAGCATAAGAATTTCAGCATCCCCAGGATCGGTATCCCAGTCACCAGCCCAAATAACGTCGTGCCCGGATTCTTCCAAAATAGAACGAGCTCCGCCCCATACACAAGTGTCAAGCAGTACCTTCATGGCATTTCTTGGGGTACAAGTTCAATTCGCTCATGGCTAACCATTCGATGTGCGTAAACAAGGCAGGCTTGAATGTCTTCTGGTTCTAGCCATGGATATCCCTCCAAAATAGTCTCTGGGCTATCTCCGGCTGCCAGCATGCCCAAAACATGCTCAACGGCCAGGCGTCGACCGCGAATGATCGGTTTTCCACCAAATATGCGAGGATCAACCGTAATTCGCTTGAGCAGATCTTGTGTAGTCATTTTTCTCAACCTCCCCATGCTTGCGGCGTTTATCTGCCCTACAAACGATAAAACCGGCGAGCGTTCTCTGACATGATTTTAGCATACAATGGCTCGGGCAGACCGGCGGGGATCGCCTCTTCCGGCCGGTCGAAGTGCCAGTGGGGGTAGTCGGTGGCGAACATCAGGAGCTCATCGGACTCCATCTGTTCCAGGATCTGGGCCATGGCCGCGGGATCCGGCGGCGCATCCAGGGGCTGCAGGGTCCAGCGCATATGCTCCCGCATGTACGCCGACGGGGGACGTTTCACCCACGGGGTGTTGTGACGCAGCCCCTTCCACTCCTTGTCCAGCCGCCACATGAGGGAGGGCAGCCAGGTGAAACCCGCCTCGATCAGGGCCACCCGCAACGGCGGAAAGCGGTCAAAGACGCCTTCGATGACCAGGCTGATCACCTGGGACTGAAAAACCTGGGCCATGCCGGCGTACTCCTCCAGAAACGTGGATGGCCAACCCACCGGCGTGGGCGGGTTACCTGGCGCACCGCCGTAATGGATCCCCACCACCAGATCGTGGCGCACCGCCGCGGCGTAGATGGGGTCGAAATGGCGCTTGCCGTAGGGCATGGCCGAACGCACCGGCAGCAACACCTGCACAAAGCCAGGATGGCTGCCCCAGCGGTCAATCTCCCGGGCGGCCAGCTCCGGATTCTGGCTGGGCACCACAATGGAGGCCCGCAGGCGCGGCTCCCGGGCCAGCCAGTGCTCGGCCTGCCAGGTGTTGATGGCCGTGGCCAGGGACGCGGCCAGATCCTCGTTGTGTACTGCGGAGACCTGGTACACACAGGTCAAAATGCCCACTTCCACCGGCCAGACGTCCAGCACCTGGGATTGGAGCAAAGACAAATCCGAGCCAGGGGGGCGCCCATCCCCAGGTCGATAGTCGGGCCGCGCGGTGATGGCCGCGCCCCGGGGATAGTCGTTGGCATCTGGCCCCACGAAGGCCGATTCCCGGATATAGTCGCACCAGTAGTCGGGCAGATAGGGAAAGAGGGTTTCCAGGGAAGGCAACTCGTTGTGGAGATCACAGTCGATCACAGCAGGCCGTCGGTCGAGTTCCATGATGGATCCTCCTGGGAAGCCGGATGTGGTTGCGCCCCGGCCAGGCCGTGGACGCGCCACCCATCTAAAGATTGTCCAAATATGGTTTTAATGTTCCTCTAATCATTTTGCGACATGATGGCGGCTGTCAGCGGCCCCGGTAGCCGTTGATGGGGGAATATCCCCTTTTTACCGTGATGCCATATGGATTTTGGCAATCAAAATGACTCAAACAAGGAAAGGAAAGCTATGAAGACCCATCGCAAAACCATCTGGACCATCGCCCTGGTTTTTCTGCTGGCCCTGGCCCTGACTGCCTGTGGCAGTTCCAGCGAAGCGCCTGCCGCAGAAGTTCAGGGGGAGGCCCAGGCCGATGTGGCCGCCCAAACCCAGGAGCCGGTTCAAGCCGACGCCCAGGCAGAAACACAGACGGAAGCCCAGGCAGAGAATGCCCCAGAAGCGGACTCATCCCCGAGTGATGAGGTAGCCGCGGACACCGACGAAGCTGGCGAGATGGCTTCGGATGCAGAGACGTCGGCAGAGGCGGATGCCCCGGCCCAGGCCGAGGCCGCCGGTGAAGGCCAGGCCGCAGCCCAGGCAGGCGGCGTCCAGATCTTCCGCATCGACCCGGAGCGCACCCAGGCCCGCTTCACCATCGACGAGGTGTTGCTCGGCAGCCCCAAGACGGTGGTCGGGGTGACCTCCCTGGTGGAGGGCGAAATTCAGATCGACCCGGCCGCGCTGGAGAACACCCAGATCAGCACCATTCGGGTGGACGCCAGCGACCTGACCACCGACGACAACCGGCGTAACCGGGCCATCCGGGAACGCATCCTGGGCGCCAACAATGAAGCCTACCGCTACATCACCTTCGAACCCACCGCCATCGTGGGCCTGCCGGCGTCGGTGGCCGTGGGCGAGTCAGTCCAGTTCCAGGTCACCGGCAACCTGACCATCCGGGACACGACCCGGGAGGAAACCTTCGATGTGACGGTCACGCCCACGTCGGAGACTGAAATCACCGGCCTGGCCACCACAGTGATCCGCTATGCGGACTACGGGCTGGCCATCCCCAGCGTGCCTTTCGTGGCCAACGTCTCCGAGGAAGTCCAGCTGGAGCTGGAGTTCACCGCGGTGGCCACCGGTTCCTGAGCCTCAAGGAGAGGCTGGCCGGATGACCAGAAGCTGCAGGGCGTAGCCGTCCAGGTGGAGGGCCAGGGGCAGGGAGCAGGCCTGGCGTTGGGCCGTGGCCGGATCCACCAGCCAGGCCTCCCCTGGCACGGCAACCTGCAGCCGAACCTTCAGCGGGGTGCCCGCTTCGTTGAAGAGCAGATAGACGTGGTACCCCTCTTTCACCACGTGGCGCACCCGCAGGTCCGGCGCCGGGCGATCCGGTATCACATCCGGCTCCACCAGGCGGTCGATCTGGGCGAGGAGGGCAGCGCCTGACTCGCCCGGATCCGCCGCCGGGTCATAGCGGATGAGGCGGCCGGCCCGTTCCAACTGGGCCAGGGCCGGTCGCGCCCGGGGATCCGGTTCGTGGGCCAGGATCAAGGCCCGGTAGTGCATCCCGGCCAGCTGTACGCCCGTCTCGTCCACCCGGGCATCTTCCCACAGGTGGCGCTCCTCCAGGTAGTTGAAATCCCGCTGATGTTGAAAACAGACTTTGGCCGGCTCCCAGGGTAGATAGTCGGCCGCCCCCAGGATGGCCAACTGGCAGACATGGCCGCTGTCGGTGTTGATCCAGGAGAGGCGCCGGCAGCGATCCGCGTAGGTGGCGAAGCGGTCCCACCAGGGGCTGTGGGGTCCCACGTCCGGCGGGCGCTCATCCCGTCGGGGCCCCCGCACCGAGTAGTAGAAGGCGTGGGGGAAGAGCAGGTTCACCCCCCGCACGAAGCACCAGTCGGCCAGCCAGTTCATCTCCGCCCAGGTCAGCTCGTGGCCGTAGGCGCCGCAACACTCGTTGGCATTGCGCCGACGCCCCAGATGGATCATGGCCGAAGAGCTGCACTTGCCCTGGGTGGCCTGTTCCCCCTCCAGGGCGGACGGGTGATCCGGCAAGACCCAACGCCAGACCAGATCCTGTCCGGGGATGTGGAAGTAGCGCAACGCGCCGATGTCGTCGGCCCGGGCCGGATGACCGGTCAGCGCCAGGCCATGGGCTTCACACCAGTCGTAGAGTTGCCGGTACCAGGTTTCTTCCATGCGCAGGGCGATGGCCTGTTCGTAGCGCCGGCGATGGTGGGCCGCGTCCGGCTCATCGTCGTACCAGAGGGCCGCCAGGTGCGGGGTGAAGTCCTCGCCCAGGATACGGTTGACGTGCTCCAGGATGCCAGTGGTGCCGGGCCAGATGCCCCGCTCCCGAGGGCGGCCCAGGGGGCTGGGCTCATCGGTGAAGATGGCCATGATGGGGTCCCCGAAGTAGCGGCCGAAATGCTGGGCGAAACGGTCGTAGACCAGGGCCAAAAAGCAGCGAACCGCATCCGGGTTGAGCAGATCGGCGGCCGGGGGCGCATCCTCGTCCGGGCCCTCAGCGATAAAGTGCAGCCCCCGGATGGTGGCCTCTAACCGGCGGTCGATCACCGCCAGCCGCTCCCCGTTGCGCCGGGTCACCACCGCCACCAGGTTCTGGTCGGCGGCCAGTTCCGGCTCCTGGCCCGGCGCCAGCTCGATCTTGTCCAGACAACGGGTCTGGTAGGCGGGGTTGCTGACCACCACCTGCCCCGAGGCCGAACCCGAGGGGTACATGCCCTCATCGTAGAGGATTACGTACATGCCCCGGCGTTGGGCCTCCTGGATGGCCACATGGTAGAAGTGGAGCAGCGCCTCGGACATGAAGCCCAGGTCCCGGGGGAGCCCCACCCGGGGATGGATCACGAAGCCGTGGACCCCATGGGCCTGGAAGTCGGCAATCTGCCGGCGGATCTCCGCCTCGTCCAGCCGGTCGTTCCAGAACCAGAAGGGCATTACGCTAAACTCCCGGGGCGGCTCCAGGAGGGTCTGCCAGAAGGACATGGACACCCGATCCATCAGCCGGCCATCTCCTTGACCAGACGGAAGAAGGCCTGCTTGCGGGGGGTGGACAGGCCCCAGTTCACCGGGGGCGACTGGTAACCGTCCCGATAGTTGCTCTGGCCGGGGTCAAAGTAGCCCCAGGAGGCGTAGCGGGAGATGGCCGCGATGAAGTTGTTCCACGGCTTGTCGAAGTCGAAATGGTCGTCCTCGTTGAAGAGGATGGGCATGGGGCGATAGCCGGGCACCTGACGCGCCTCCTCCACCATGGCGGCAATCCGGTCGGGGTCGGAGACGCCGTTGCCGTGCATCAGAAGGAAATCGGAGACCCGCACCACGTTTTCTCGGGGGATGCTGTTCCCTTTGTAGCTCACGCCCACCAGTAGCCTGCGGTCGCCGTCGCGGATGCTCCGGGCCCGTTCCACCAGCTCGTGAACCCGGTGGGGCTGCAGAATTTCGTGCTCGTACTTGGGCACGTCGCACTCGTTGCAGATCTCCAACAGGACGTGCCGGTAGCCCCGGTCCAGCAGCCAGGTGACGGCGTTGTCCAGCGCCCGGATGACGGCCCGTTCGTCGGCCAGCCGTTCGTCCTGGCCGAAGTAGAAAAGCCCCACGATGGCCACCATCCCCAGCTCATCCAGCCGATCCAGCACCCGCCGCATCCGGTCCAGGTAGTCGGGCTTGAGCTCCCCTTCTGCAGTGAAGGCGGTGTTGATCCAGGGCTGCTCCTTGCTGTAGCCTTCAGGGCTCCCGCCCTGGAAGTTGAGGGTCACGGCCAGCAGGCCATGCTCCCGGTAGATGGGGAGCGCGGCCAGAAACTCCTGGACGTTGCGCTCGGCGTCGTAGACGCCTGTGTCGGGATAGGCCCAGCGGTGGCGCGTCTCCGGGTTGGTGTCGTCGAAGGTGGCCTGCACCATGCGGCTGTTGAGCAGGAGCCCTTCGATGGGGTAGTCTCGATAGCTGCGGCCTTTGTAGGTTGGCTCCCCGTCGATGTAGAACCGATCATCGACAATGGTGACTTCGGTCATGGTCAGCTCCTTGGGGGTGTGGTGCGTGGTATGTGGTGCGTGGTGCGTCGATCTCATCCGAGGATGCGTGAGCGACGCACCACGCACCATACTGCCTTCTGCCCGCTTCGGCTACGGCAGCCAGAACTAGGCCTGGCCCTGCTGTTGGGCCTTGCGCCAGGCCTCATACTCGGCCCGGGCTTCCTCGGAGAGGGGATAATATTTGCGCAGGTCGCCGCCCTCGGCCAGGCGCATACGGGAGAAGTCCTCCCACTCCGCGTGTTCGCTGGCCTTCTTGAGCAGCTCCGGCGCCAGCTTGATGGGCACCACCACCACGCCGTCGTCGTCGGCAACGATGATGTCGCCGGGCATCACCAGGGTATTGCCACAGGCAATGGGCACATTCACCGCGAAGGGGAAGATGTTGGTCTGGGTGTGGAAATTGGGGGTGGTGCCCCGCAGCCACAGGCCCAGCCCCAGGTCCTTGGCCCGGGGATAGTCCCGGATGCAGCCATCGATGACCACGCCGACGCCGCCTCGGCCCTTGAAGTAGGTCAGCATCATTTCGCCGAAGACGCCGCTGCCCATGTCGCCCCGGGCATCCACCACCACGATGTCGCCGGGCTGGGTGTGGTAGAGCACATGCCGGTGGAGCTGCTTCTCCGGGTCGGCGTATTCGTCCACGTTATAGAGGTCCTCCCGCTTGGGCATGAACTGCAGGGTCAGGGCGGGCCCCACCACCGTCTTCCCCGGGGTAAAGGAGACCGGTCCCCGAATCTGGGGATCACGAATGCCCAGGCGGGCGAGTTCGCCGCTGGCGGTGGCGCTGCCGATGTGGGCAAGCCCCTCGATCAACTCCTTGGGTGGGCGCTGAATGTCGGGTGTCTGGATCATGGGATGCTTCCTCTCTAGGGTTTGTTGATTCAAGGTGACTGGAAGGTGCTTGTTGAGTGCAGAGGAATGGGGGGCGACAGGGGTGAAATCACCCCTGTTCATTTTAACGGATCCACCGCCGACCGGCCGAAATTGGCATCCCATGGAATCGCGGCTGGCCGGGGCCGCCGGCACTATCGTCGGCGACGCCGCCGGCCCCGGGAACGGGAGCGGGAGCGTTGTGGCTGGGGCGGGGACTCATCTTCGGGCTGGGGCGGCGGCGCATGGAGGAGCTGCTGGTAGTAATCGTCCAACAGCATGGCGATGATGGCCGACTCGTCCTCGTTTTCCGCCAGGGCACGGGCCAGGGGAATGAAGCGGCGGCTCCGCTCTGCCTGAAGTTTATCTCGGGTGCGCAGGCGGGCCTCCAGCATGGCGGTGAGTCGCTCGGAGACCACCGCTTCCACATCCTCGTCGGTGGGCAGGGGGCGCTCCTCCAGCTCGATGCCGTAGCGCTTGGCGATGCGATCCAACAGGCGCTTCTGGGGGCGGTCCACCAGGGTGATGGCGACGCCGGTGGCGCCGGCCCGGCCTGTGCGGCCAGCCCGGTGGATATAGCTTTCCATATCCTCCGGCGGCTCAAACTGGATCACATGGGAGAGCTCCGGGATGTCCAGGCCCCGCGCGGCCACGTCGGTGGCCACCAGGAAACGCAATGTGCCTGCACGCACCCGGGCCAACACCCGCTCCCGCTCCTTCTGGGAGAGGTCGGCGCTCAGCTCGTCCGCGTCGTAGCCAAAGCGCTGGAGCACCACCGTCACAAAATGGACGTGCACTTTGGTGTTGCAGAAGATGATGGCCGATGCGGGGTTTTCCACCTCTATGATGCGCACCAGGCTCCGCTCCCGCCCCATGTCCGGCACCAGATAGAAAATATGGTCCGTATCGGTGACGTGCACATGGTCGCGGCTGAGGGAGAGGAACTCCGGATTGCGCAGGAATTGATGGGCCGTGCGCATGACGGAAGCCGGGAAGGTGGCGGAGAACATGCTGGCGTGGATCTCGCCCTCGGGGAGATAGCGCTGCACTTCCCGCATGTCCGGGTAAAAGCCCATGGAAAGCATCCGGTCGGCCTCGTCGAAGACCAGCATACGCAGCTGATCCAGGGAAAAGGTACGCCGGAGCAAATGGTCGAGGATGCGTCCCGGCGTCCCCACCACGACCTGGGCGCCCGCCTTCAGGGCCTCGATCTGGGGGCCGTAGCCCACGCCGCCATAGACGGCCACGGTGCGCAGGCCGCTTTCGGCAAAGAGGACTTCCGCCTCCCGGGCGACCTGACGGGCCAGTTCCCGGGTGGGGACCAGGATCAGAGCCTGGCAATGGTGCTGGGCCGGATCCAGCCGCTCCAGCATGGGCAGCAGGAAGGCGCCGGTCTTGCCGCTGCCGGTACGGGCCTGGACCATGGCATCCCGGCCCGCGAGCAGGTAGGGGATGGCCCGGGCCTGGACTGGGGTCAGGCTTGTCCAGCCGGCCCGGGCTACAGCAGCTCGCAGCGTCTCTGGCAGATCGTCCAGGCCCACTTCGGCCAGGGTGTTTTGTGACTGGGGTTGGGAATGGCTTTCGGAATGATTTTCAGGGTAATTCAAGTTCGACTTGTCTCCAAACGATTTGTACGTTGTTCTATCTTCCGTTCTATCTTCCCCAAGGGGGAAGGTATCACGGGCCGTAAACGATTCAACCTTTGCCCAAGGGCGGTCACAGGTTGATGTTCTCCATCTTACCCGCGGCGGGCACTTCCTGCAAGGCAGCCTTGATGGCGTCCAGATCCTGGCGCAGGGCTCCCCGGAAGGCCGCAATGTCCATGGAGTGGACGATCAGGTTGGCGCCCATCCGGGCCCAACGGATCTCCTGCTCCAGGCCGCCGGCGTAGACCACGTGGATGCCGGCGCCGATCTGGCGGGCCCGGGCTTTCTGGATGATGGTGTCCACCGCGTCGATGAAGCGGGGATGCTGATACTGTTCTGGGATGCCCAGGCTGCAGGAGAGGTCGTGGGGGCCGATGAGGACCCCATCCAACCCATCCACCGCCAGGATTTCGTCCAGGGCTTCCAGGGCGGGCACACTCTCGATGTTGACGATGGCCACGTTGCCGGCGTTGCGCTCAGCCAGGTACTCCGCCAGCTCCGGCTCCAGAGGAACCTGGCCGATGAGGGCCTGGTGAAGCTTTTGCCCCTTCAGGGGTCGGTACTTCACGGCCCCCACAATCTGCCGCACCTGATCCGGCGTCTCCACGTAGGGGGCAATCACGCCCTGGGCGCCACCGTCCAGCACCATGGCAGCCTGGTAGGGATCCGGACTGGGGATACGTACGATGGGGACCACGCCGGTGGCGGCGTAGAGCTGGCACATCCACGAAAGTTGGGAGCGATTCTGCTGGATGTGCTCGGTGTCGATAAAGGCGAAGTCCAGGCCGATGGCTTTGCAGACCGCGGGCCATCGGGGAGACACGGCCACGATCATGGTGCCGTAGACCCGGTCGCCCCGGTGGAGCCGTTCGCGAAGTTCTTTGCCGTTCATATTCCTGAGCGTCTCTCGTTTCTTCTTGCTGGTGTGGTCTTCCACTTGCTGGTGTGGATAGTGGGTCGGTCCAGTCGGCCACGTGGGACAGGGTCAATCAAAGAAGTCCTCATCCCCAGGCGGCAGGTAGGGGCGGGCGGCCTCGGGGTTGATGTCCACACCCAGGCCTGGTCGATCCCAGACTTCGATGAAGCCATCTTTAACGATGGGGTTGGGCAGCCCTTCCACAATGTCGTACCACCACGGGGGATTGCCCACCGGATACTCGAAGGCGATGTAGTTGTCGGGGAGGGTAGCCGCCACCTGGACCAGCGCAGCCAGGCCGATGAGGCCGTCGCCTGTGCCATGGGGCGCCATGAGGATACCGTGGAGATCCGCATACTCGGCCACCCATTTCAGTTCAGCCAGGCCGCCGACATCGCACGGGTCCGGGCCGATGATATCGACTGCGCGCTTTTCGATCAGGTCCATGAAATTTTGGCGCAGGTAGATCTGCTCACCGGTGTGGATGGGCGTGGAGGTGCTTTGGGTCACGTCCCGGTAGAGGTCGGCCAGGACGTAGGGGGTGTAATCGCCGGTGATGAGATCTTCCAGCCACATGACGTTCAGGGGTTCCAGGGCCTTGGCCAGGCGGATGGCGTCGGGCACAGTCCAGCCGGGGCCACAGTCCAGGGCCAGGCCCACCTCGTCGCCCAGGACATCCTTCATGGCCTCCACGCAGGCGATGACATGTTTCAGCCCTCGCTCGGTGAGGAGGCCCCGGTTGGGGTGCCGCCCTCCGCCCCGAAACTCGCCGTAGAAGAAGTCGGGCACTTCCCGGGGCATGGGGCTGTGGAAGCCGATGCCCTGTTTGATGATGGTGAAGCCTTCTGGAGCTGCCTTCATCCTGGCCATGTTCTCCGCGTAGTCCTCGGGGGAGTAGCCGTTCATGGGGAAGCGGACGGCCCCGTTGTAGACCCGCACCCGATCCCGCACCTTGCCGCCCAGGAGCTTGTAGATGGGCAACCCGGCGGCCTTGCCCGCGATGTCCCACAGGGCGATCTCGATGGCGCTGACTGCGCTGCCCCAGGGCTTGAAGCTGGCCATGCGGCGGATGCGCTGCATGACCCGCTCCACGTTGGTGGGATCTTCGCCGACGATGAGGTCCTTGTAGAAGAGTACGTGGGGTTTGATGTAGGGCTTGTAGGATTCCACCGGGCCCAGGCCACTGATCCCTTCGTCGGTGGTGACGCGGACCACAGGGGTTTGTCCCAGGACAGTACATTTCAGATCGGTGATTTTCATGGGTGAACGCTCCCTTGGTGCCGGGGTGAAATGGGTGGGTAGATGGGTAGCATGGGATGGACCCTCAGCCGCGACCGATCCAGGCCAGCTCCAGGTTGGCGGCTGTGCCCAGCCGTTCGTACAACTCGCCGGTATGGTGTTGAAGGTGGCGCAGGTTGTAAAACTGAAGTTCCAGCTTGTTCATGGGGAGCCAGTGGAAGCCGGAGGGCGCCTGCCAATCCAGGGCGGCGAGCCACCCGCCAAGCTGTTGCCGGCAAAAGGCCAGGTAGGCCAACACCTCCTCCACCGCATAGGGCTGTGGTGCCCTGCCCTCCTCGCCAGCAGCGGCGGATCCCATGGCGTGGGAGTCGGCCCGATGACCAGGCCAGGGTACGAAATCGTCCTCAGACGGCTGCAGGTAGAGGTGGGTATAGAAGAGGGCGTGGTAGGCAACCTGCCAGAAGCGATTGGCGTAGGTGGCGTCATCCCAGAGGAACGCCGGGCAGCGCTGAACAGCCTGTTGGAGCATCTGGAGCGCGGCCAGATATTGGGACGCGAGCACGGCCTGGGTGTCGGGCTCGTGGGTGGAGATAGCCATGGTTCCTCCGTGGAAATCGCTGGGTGGTGCTGGGGTGCACAGGGCCGGCCTGCCCAATTATAACAGGGGATTGCCCAGGTGGGGAACTATGGACCCCCTGGAATGGTTGTGCTCTACCGCTGCCCCCACAGCCAGAGCACCCGCGGGGCCATCAGCAGATAGTCGATGACCACGGCGACGAGGAACCCCGCGGCCAGCCCCCGGGCCCCTGTGGCGGCCAGCGCCCAGGCCGCTGCCCCCAGGATCACCCACTCAATTCCAAGCCGGAGAGGGCCTGGGACCGGGATCAGGGCCGGACCGGGGTCGTTGGGAACCCGCAGGACGGCCCAGATCACGGCGGCCAACACAGGCAGGCCCACCCCCAACGCCAGCCTGGCCAGCAGGTGATCGCCGGTCTGAAATCCCCAATATACCAGCGCAGTCAACGCAAGCAGCTCCAGCACAAAGTGAAGCCCTAACCCCAACGTAACAGTGGTCATTTTCTCCTCCCCGTAGCAAAGTCCTGAGTCCGAAGTCCTGGTCCTAATTCCCCACCACTCAGCCGTTCATCAAGGGGTTTACTCCAGAAAGCCCAGATTTCACCAGATTCGCCAGAAGAGCCATCAGCGGGCCGACAGCGGATGCCCCTCCTCCACTGTGTTCTCCAGGCCTCGATAAAAGATCTGCACCAGACGACGAAAGCTTTCGTCACAGTCCAAAGAGAGGCCAAAACCACCGGCAATCTCCAGGGTGGCAAAGCCGTGGACCACACTGCGCAGCCCCCGCACCGCGTGGAGGGCATCATCCCCCGTCAGCCCAAAGGAGGCAACCACCGCCAGGGCCACGTCCACCACCTGCTGCTCCAGGTCATGGAGCTCCTGATCCCCGGGCTGGCCTGCCGCATAACGCAGGCCAGCCATGTACACGCCCGGATGAGCCTTGATGTAATCCCGATAGGCCTGGGCCACGGCCATCACCGCCTCCGGGCCGGCCTTCCCAATGGCCGCCGCCGTCAGGGCATGAGCCATCTGCCGGAGGTTGAGCAGAGCCAGCTCCCGCATGAGCCCGCCCAGCCCCTCCACGTGGTTGTAGAGGGAGGGCGGCTGCACGCCCAATTCCCTGGAGAGCCGGGCCAGGGAAAGGGCATCGACCCCCTCCTGGTCGACCAGCCGGGCGGCTGCCTCCACCACCCCGCCCCGATCCAGCCGTCTGCGCCGGCTCATCCCACCACCTCCGCCGGCTGGGACCACACTTCGGCCAGAAAGCCGCGGATCAGCTCACCGGCTATCCCGGGCATCTCCGCGTGGGGATAATGGCCGGCCCCTTCCACCAGGTGGCAGCGAAAACCCAAGGCGTCGGCCACCCAGCGGGCCTCGACGCCGGGATCGCTGAAGTCCGGGTCCCGGGTGCCCATGAGGACCAGGCCAGGCGCCTGGACCCGGGGAATGCGCTCTTCCGAAGCCCGCTTGGAGGCGAAAATCATCTGCCGCAGGGCTTCA
The DNA here is from genome assembly GCF_006569185.2 of Litorilinea aerophila. NCBI lineage: Bacteria > Bacillati > Chloroflexota > Caldilineae > Caldilineales > Caldilineaceae > Litorilinea > Litorilinea aerophila. The sequence continues at coordinate 16,462 of NZ_VIGC02000011.1, forward strand.
AAGCGGCCGGGCTCCTGCAGATTGGCCCGCAGCGCCCCGGCATAGGCCTCATAGTCCGCCGGCTTGCGGCTGGGATAGAGGCTGCCATAGTACCAGAGCCATGCCGCCGGTCCCCAGGGACGGCGGAAGAGGGCGCCGTATACCGGGCGGTGCCACCACAGGGGCTCCCCCCGTACGAAGGGACCAACCAGCACCAGGCCAGCAACCAGCTCCGGCGCCTCCGCCGCCGCCCAGACCGCGGCGCCCGCCGCCATGGAGGTCCCCACCAGGACCGCCGGCCCTCCATCCAGCGCGCGCAGCAGGGCCACCAGGTCGCTGCCCACCCCGGCCACCGAGTAATCGGTCCAGCCCACACTGCTTTCGCCATGGCCCCGCACGTCCAGGGTGACCACCCGGTAACCGGCATCCACCAGTTGAGGCACCAGGTAGCGATACTCGGCCCGCAGGTCGCCCATGGAGGGCACACACACCACCAGGGGTCCCTCTCCCTGGTCGTCGTAGGCCAGGAAACCATCAGCAACATCCAGATATCGAGTTGACATGGGATTCACCCTCCTCAGGGAGATAGATGGGGCTTCCGTACAGAAAGCACAGATTTCGCAGATGGACACAGATTTTGCCAGATTGCGCTCTGGAAGCCTCTGCGTCGAAACATGCCTTCCTTCCAGGGAAACCAAATTCAGCAGTTCACGGTTTCGACGCGGAGCGGGACAGCGCCGCATCTGAGAATACTCACTCCGCAAATGGGCAACAATCGTGAAGTGAAGTACTGAATTTGCATTCACCAACGAACTAACATAGTTAGTATTATAACTAACCTCATTAGTTTTGTCAAGCCCCAAGTTTCGGACGGTGTGGTTCACAATCGTCGGGGTCACGGACAGAGCGAGCCCTGTCCCTACGTCCTGCACCGACGATCTTGAACGATCCCCATTTCTGACTTTTTGCTCGGCTATCTTTTCACTTTTCAGACATGCCTGGCTGTGTCGCGTTCCTGCAGGTGGGCGAGCAAGGCGGTGGCGTAGGGCATCCAATACAAAAACGCCCTGGGCGGAATTTCCCCAGGGCGTTGGCGAAAGCGGACAGACCGTTTCGGCTTTCCAGCAGGCTATTGTCGCTGGAGCCGACGAAGTTCAGACAGGGCTTTGGAGGCAGCCAGGGGCACGCCTACGCTGGGCTCCGGGCCTTCCAGGGCTTGAAAGACGGGCCGAACCAGGTCGGCGGTGCGTTCCAGCAGGTAATTTTTGGCGAGCAAATCGTGGAGGACGTGGTGGGCTCCTTCGATCATCAGGGAGGAGAGGGGACGTTCTGCCAGGGCTTCCAACAGGGGCTCCAGGCCGGCCTGTCCCAGGGCAATCAGGGCTTCCGCCGCCAGCCAGCGAACGCTGAACTGGTTGTCCTCCAGGGCCTCGATCAGGGCCGGGGCCGCTTTGGGGCTGGCAATTTCCCGCAGTGCCTTGGCAGCTTCCCAGTGGGAGGGGCCATCGTCCTGTTTCAGAACCTGGATCAGGGCATCCACCGCGGGCTCGCCAATGCGAACCAGTTGGATGCGGGCCTTCTGACGTACCAGCCCATCCGCGTTGCGCAGGGCGGCAATCAAAACCTGGATATTCGCCTGTAGTTCCTCATGAGATTCCATGGCTATCATCCTCCTTCGTCAGCCTGGCAGGCCCATCGCCTCTCCAGGGGCCTGGGCCAGGAAGGGGAGTCCGTCTCCCGACTTCCTGGCCTGCGCCCGTGCGAAGTGCCCAAAATCTTTACTGAACGTCCAACAGCTCCACCTCAAAGACCAGGGTGGCGTTGGGCGGGATGACGCCGGCGGCACCCTGGGGACCGTAGGCCAGCTCCGGCGGGATGATCACCTGGCGCTTGCCGCCCACCCGCATGTCGAGCAGGCTTTCATCCAGCCCGGGGATCACCTGGCCGACGCCCACGGTAAACTCCAGGGGCTCGCCCCGATCCAGCGAGCTGTCGAACTTACCGCCGTCCAACAGCCAGCCGGTATAGTCGAGGGTAACCGTCTGGCCCCGCTGGGGTGTGGCGCCGTCGCCCACCTGGAAGTCTACAAATTTCACGCCGTTGGCGGTGACGCTGTAATCCCCCTCGTCCACGGCGGTCGGTTTCTCCGGCGCGCCGGGCCGAACTTCGAGTAACTCCACGTCGAAGATCAGGGTGGCGTTGGGCGGGATCACATTGCCCGCGCCCCGCTCGCCATAGCCCAGCTCCGGGGGGATGGTCAGGGTTCCCTTGCTGCCCTCCCGCAGGAGGGCGATCCCCTCGTCCCAGCCCTGGATCACCTGGCCAGCACCCAGCACGAACTGGATGGGCTTGTTGCGCTGGTAAGAACTATCGAAGACGGTACCGTCGGTGAATTTGCCCGTGTAGTGGACCACCACCACGTCGCCAGGCTGGGGCCGGGCACCCTGGCCGGCCACGGTTTCGGTATAGGTTACACCGGTTTGTTGCGTCAAAACATGGCTCCTTAATCCATGAGAGTTGGGCGAGCTTCTCGCCCACGAAATCGAATGGGGTCCGTGTGACTTCAGCCCGTGGGGGTCAGGCTCCCCTGGCCGGCAGGCAGCTCCACGACCTTTTCGACCGTGTCGTAGAGCCGGAACCCTCGGGCCTGATAGTTCTGGAGCGCCCGGGGATGATCCAGGGTACAGGTATGCACCCAGACCCGGCGGGCGTCCATCTCCCAGGCACGGCGAATGGCTGCCGTCAGGAACAGACCGCCGATGCCCCGGCCCACAAAGCGGGGAAGCAGGCCAAAGTAGGCAATCTCCACCTGCTGGCCGGGCTGCTTTTCCAGTTCCACGTAGCCGGCGGGCGTATCCTCCAGGTAGGCGATCCAGGTCTCCAGCTCCGGCCGGTCCAGGTAGGCGAGCCATTGATGGTCGTCCCAGCTCAGCCGCTCGTACCAGTGCCAGTCTGCGCCCACGGTGGTGTAGAAGAAGCGGTTCAGCTCCGGGCAGGGAATGCGCGCCTGGCGAATCGCCAGGCCGGGCACCGTCCGTTGGGCCGGCACCAGCTCATCGGGGCTGGTCATCTCCAGGTAGTAGATGGTCACAAGTGTCGGCGTACCCATGGCCTCCACTTTATCATGGCTGGCGGGAAAGTACCAACCATTCCTTCGCTTGATCAAGGTTCCACGCCCTGGCCAGAGGAGTGCAACGGGGTAAAGTCCTTCTTGTGGGCGGCGCTTGTTGACAGCTTTCGTCTCCTGGCGTGAAAATACCCGTATGGACACGCACCCTCATCACTCCCTGGAAGAAGTACACGAAAGTGTTCCCGTCCCCAGCGGTGGTTCCTGGTGGCGGCGTTGGCTGGCCATTACCGGCCCGGCTTTGATGGTCTCCGTAGGCTACATGGACCCGGGCAACTGGGCCACGGACCTGGCCGCAGGCAGCCGCTACAACTATCGGCTCATCTGGGTCCTGCTCATGTCCAACCTCATGGCCGTGCTCCTGCAGAGCCTGGCCGCGCGCCTGGGCATCGTCAGCCGCACCGACCTGGCCCAGGCCAACCGGGAAGAGTATCCCAGCGTGGTGAACATTCCCCTCTACGTCCTGGCCGAGATCGCCATCACGGCCACGGACCTGGCCGAGGTGATCGGCTCTGCCATTGCGCTGAACCTGCTCTTCGGCCTGCCTTTGCTGTACGGCGTCCTGCTCACTGCGCTGGACGTCCTGCTGCTCCTGATCCTGTCTCATTACGGCATTCGCCGCCTGGAAGCGGTCATCACTTCCCTGGTGGGTACCATCGCCGTGGCCTTCCTCATCGAGATCTTCCTGGCCCGCCCCGAGTGGGGCGGGGTGTTGCGGGGGTTCACGCCGTCCCTGCCCGACGCCACGGCCCTCTACATCGCCATCGGGATTTTGGGCGCGACGGTGATGCCCCACAACCTCTATCTGCATTCCTCCCTGGTGCAGACCCGCAAGATTGGCCGGACGCCCCGGGAGATCTGGCAGGCCATTCGTCTGAACACCTTCGATTCGGCCATCGCCCTGAACGCGGCCTTTTTCGTCAACTCGGTCATCCTCATCGTGGCTGCGGCGGTCTTCTATCGCACCGGCCACAACGAAGTAGCCGAGATTCAGGATGCCCATCGCCTGCTGGAGCCATTGCTGGGCACAGCCCTGGCGCCCATCGCCTTTGCCGTAGCCCTGCTGGCCTCCGGCCAGAGCTCCACCATTACCGGCACCCTGGCCGGCCAGATCGTGATGGAAGGCTACCTGCACTGGCGGATTCGCCCCTGGTTGCGCCGCCTGTTGACGCGGCTGTTGGCCATTGCTCCGGCCGTCTTCGCCATCCTCCACTTCGGCGAGCAGTCCACCGGCGAGCTGCTGGTCCTGAGCCAGGTGGTGCTATCCCTCCAGCTTCCTTTCGCCACCATCCCCTTAATTCACTTTGTGGCCGACCGCCGTCGCATGGGCGAGTTTGCCATCTCCCGGCGGCTGCAGGCGGCGGCCTGGGTCGTGGCCGGCCTGATCGTGGCGCTGAACATGAAACTGGTCGTCGATGAGATCCAGGGCTGGTTGACCAGAGCAGGGGACCGCGCCTGGCTGCTGTATGCCAGTGTGGTGCCCCTGAGCCTGGCCTTGCTCCTCCTGCTGGCCTACATCACGGTGCGCCCCTGGCTGGATAGCCGCTTGGGGCGGGCCGGGCAACCTCGGGGCACCGACCTGCATCCCCTGCCAGCCCGGCCAGCGCCCCAACTGGCGCTGCCACCAGCCTACCATCGCATCGCCATCGCCCTGGATTTTGGGGAAGGTCAGGAGCGGCTGCTCAACGAGGCCCTGCGCTTTGCCCGCTTCAACCACCCCCACTACTACCTGCTCCATGTGACCGAAAGCCCGGCGGCCCAAGGGCTGCGGGACAACGCGGCCGATCGGGAGATCCAACGGGACCGGGAGCGGCTGGCCGCACTGGCGGAGATGCTACAGGCCAGAGGCTTGACCGTCACCTGCCATGTGGGCACCGGCGACCCCGCCGGAGAGCTGGCCCGGCTGGTGAACGAAGTAGGGGCAGATCTGCTGATCGTGGGTTCCCACGGTCATCGAGGCGTGGCGGATGTCCTATACGGCACCACCATCGACCGGTTGCGCCATTTGGTCCGTGCCCACGTGCTCATTGTATCTCGGGAATAACAAGGTACTTGACAGGGACGAGCGCAAGTACCGGGAAAAACCAAAGTCAACAGATTCTCATGTCGAAGATCAAATCAAGGAGAAAGAGATGTACGAACATCGTCGTGAGCCGCTACTTCCCCTGGGCCGCTTCCTCTGGCGACTGTTCTGGCATGCGCTCGTCTCCACCGGTGTGGTCAGTCTTTCCTTGGGAATCGGCGTTGTGGGATATCATGTGACCGAACAACTCTCCTGGCTGGATGCGCTGTTGAATGCATCCATGATCCTGACCGGCATGGGCCCTGTCAATCCCATGACGACCGTTGCCGGCAAACTCTTTGCCTCTGCCTATGCCCTCTATTCGGGCGTCGTATTTCTGGCTGTTACAGCCATCATGATGGCTCCCCTGGCCCACCGGTTGCTCCACCGGCTTCACCTGCCTATCGAAGAGTGATGTCACCAGCTGGAATTCACGCCTCGTCCGCCCCCTGGACCCAGATGGGGCTGGACCAGGCCCGCTGGCCGTTGCGCTGTTCCACCCGCACCCGGTAGTGGGTCTCCTGGGTCAAAGGCTCGTCGTCGGTGACGGTGAAGGTGACCGTATAGCCGGCCTCGGGGATGACCCGGTGCAGTTTGGCTTTGTGGGCGAAGTGATAGTAGGCATCGCTGCCTTCTGCCCGCTCTGGCTCCAGGCCGGTGGCATCCCGCAGGAAGTGGATGCACTCGTCGCGGTACCAGAGCAGATGGCTGCGCATGGACAAAGCTGAGACCGGGGCGGTCAGCTCCAGGCCATTCAAGCGCAGCTGGACCAGGGATTCTGGGGTGGCTTCAAACTCGAAGAGGGTCGCGCCCTGCATGGGACGCCCCACATGCTCCTGGCGGCTGACCATGTGGAACCAGGCTGTGTCTCCCTCCAGCCGGGGCACACCCTGCCAGGGCGAGATCCAGCAGGGCTCCCATCCCACCATGCGCCCGTCGCCCACCGTCAGTTCGCCGTCCCAGTGATGCTCCGGTTTGGGCAGCTCGTTGGGGCGGGGGCCCCAGCCCACTTCCAGGCGCAGCTTGTAGCGGGTCCGCTGTCCAGGCTGGGGCTCGGACCACTGCCCCTGGTGGCAGTAGGTGGCCCACACCCGGCCGTTGCGTAAAATTTCGATGCGGTCGATGGCATCCGAGCCGCGCACGGTCACGGCCAACTCTCGCCTGGGCGCATGGCTCAGGATGCTGCCCATGCGGGCGCCGTTGCAGGTGAACTCCAGCTGGATACGGTCACCCGTCACCCCGTAGACCCGGCGGGCCAGGAAAGCCTCCCAGAGCCCTTCCCGGCTCAACTCGCTGGCCCAGCAGCCCATGAGCCCCTGTCCCCAGTGGCCTGGCATGTGGGTCCAGTTGTCGGTGGAGCAGATGGCCCCCAGGTGCAACCCCCGGTCCAGCGCCTCCTGATAGGTGCCGCCACCGACCCCCGGGCCCATGTGGGCGTTCTGGCGCAGGCCGATCCACTCTTCGTCAGTCTCCGAGCACCCGTGGATGGAAAAGAGTTCGGCAAAGGGGCTGAGCCGTTCGTCACAGTGGCGCCAGTCCGGCGCGCGCTGACCCACCAGGTAGCCGGTGTGGTGGGGGATGGCGATGGCCCGGATGGGCAGCTTGCGCAGGAAGTCGTACAGCGCCGGCAGGGTGTCTGCATCGCACAGGGGATGGCCTTCCTCCTGGTAGACCACGTTGTGGTCGCCCCAGCGGCCGTTGCCCTGCCACTCGTAGCCCGGAAAGGCCACGAACTCCCCCGGACGATTCCATTTGGCCGTGGCGATCTGGAACTCTCGCCACTCCTGGGCCATCAGCGCCGCGTCCTTGGGCCGCTCCAGGTGCACGCCCCGGTAGTTCTGGCCGGCCGTGCCTGTCTCTTCGGAGAGGTGGCCGCCGACCGTGGCCAGCGCCGGCCCCTGCAGATGGGGCTTGGGGGGCACAAACTCGAAGAAGCGCATGTAGTAGGCGCCGGTGTAGAAGTCCAGATGGCGGCTGGCAAAGTCCAGGATGTCCACCAAGGGCGGGTCCTGGCCGCCATGCTGATAAGAATTGTGATGAGTCTCTCCCCAGAACAGTTGATAGGTCATGACTTCTCCCTGCTGAACTCATGAAATACCGCCCACATCCGGCCTCTACCCCCAATAACGCCGACCCCACCCATTCCGTTCACCCACCCAATCACCTGATCACCCCTCATACCGCGCCAACGCCCGATACAGAGCCTCCGCGCCAAAGCGGATCGCCTCCACCGGTACCCGCTCGTTGGCCCCGTGGACGGTGGCATTGGCGTTGAAATCGGCCGGGAGCTTCAGGGGGAGGAAGCCGTAGTTCTGGATGCCCAACCGGGCGAACATGCGGCCATCGGTGAAGCCAGCCACCATGCTGGGAATGGGCACCCCTTCGGGATCCAGCTCCTGCAGGATGCCAGCCAGCAGGGGGAAGAGGCCCATGTCCACTCGATCCACGCCGGGGTCGTGGCGGATGACTTCGAAAGTGAGGTCGTTGCCCAGGAGGGCGTGGAGCTCGGTCATCAGGTCCTGGGGGGTGAAACCGGGCAACAGGCGGCCATCCAGCTCCAGCTCGATGCGGCTGGGGATCACGTTGGTCTTGGCGCCGCCCCGCACCACAGTGGCGTTGACCGTGTTGTGAAGGAGCGCGTCCAGCAGCCGGTGCTGGCGGATGCCCCGGTCGGCCAGCTCGTCCAGCACGGCATCGGTCTGGGCGGGGTCCAGCAGGCGGCGCAGCAGATCCCCCTCGGTGGGGCTGGCGTGCTCGGCCAGGCCCTGGATCATGCGCTCCATCACCGGCGTGATGTGCACCGGCAGTCGATTCTGATCCAGGCGGGTGAGCAGGCGGCCCAGCCGGGCCATGGCGCCGCCCCGCAGCGGGGTAGAACCGTGGCCGCCGGGCCCGCGCAATTCGGTGCGCATCCAGCAGACCTGCTTCTCTGCCACCATCACCGGGTAGTAACGCCGGCCGAAGAGGGTCTGGGCCGTGCCGCCGCCTTCGCCGATGGCGTAGGCGGCCCCGGCAAATTGCTCGGGGTGTTCTTCCACCAGGAAGCGGGCGCCATAGTCGCTGCCCGCCTCCTCGTCGCTCATGATGGTCAGGATCACATCACCGGCCGGGCGCACTCCCTCCCGCCAGGCCCGCAGGAACGCGGTCACCATCATGGCCACCCCGCCCTTCATGTCCAGCGCGCCTCGCCCCCAGACGTAGCCGTCCACCAGCTCGGCCGAGAAGGGCGGATGTTCCCACGCCTGCCCGGCGGTGGTCACCACGTCCACATGGCCCTGGAGGACCAGCCCCGGCGCCTCGCCCCGGCCGGGCAGCCGGGCAATCAGGTTGGGCCGGTTGGGATCCCTGGCCAGGATGGTGGCTTCCACACCGGCCCGGGTCAACAGCTCCCGGAGGAAGGCGATGCAGGCGGCCTCATTGCCGGGCGGGTTGGTGGTATCGAAGCGGATAAGGGTCCGCAGCAGTTCAATGGGATCCAGGTCTACAGTCGCCGTCATCTCGATGATCCTCACTCCCCCAATCTGCAATCTTGAATCTTCCACTCAAACCGCATGTTCTGCGATCCACTCCTGGGTAATCTCCAGGCCGAAGCCCGGCGCGTCGCTGGGTACCAGGTAGCCGTTTTCGATAGCCGGCGTACCGGGCAGGCGGGTCATCTCGGCCAGGGGTACGCCCGGCGGGGAGACGCCCTCGGAGCGTTCGCCCCAGGTGACGGCGGGCATGGCGTAGGCCAGGTGCTGGCCGAAGGGGTAGTTCATGCCCGCGTGGGGGATGACCTCGATGCCCATGGCCTCGGCCAGGTGGCAAATCTTGACCACGCCGGTGATGCCCCCGCACCAGAGGATGTCCGGCTGGAAGATGTCCACCAGGCGGCGGCTGGCCGCAGCGGCAAAGGTGTGGGGCAGGTACCAGTGTTCGCCGGCGGCCAGGGTCTGCCAGGGCAAGCGGCTGCGGACGGCCTGGTATTCGTCCAGTCGTTCCGGCGCTACGAACTCCTCGATCCACCGCAGGCGATAGGGGCGGACCAGCTCCGCCAGGCGCAGGGTGTAGTCCACGTCGGTGGACATCCAGCAGTCCAGCATGAGCTCCACCTGGTCGCCCACCAGCTCCCGGGTGCGGGCCACCAGCTCCACGTTTTTGTGCAGGCCGTCCAGCCCATCCTGGGGGCCCCAGGGGGTGAAGATCTTGGTGGCCTTGAAACCCAGCTCCAGGTACCACTCGGTGTCGAAACCGGTGGCGTAGCAGAAGATCCGCTCCTTCTGGGGGCCGCCCAGCAGCTCGTAGACCGGCCGCCCCAGGAGCTTCCCCTTCAGGTCCCACAAGGCCACATCCACCGCGCTGAGGGCATAGCTGGCCAGGCCGGCCGGTCCATAGGCCATGCTCATGCGGGCCATCATGTCCCACAGCTTTTCGGTGGCCATGCAGTTCTGGCCGACCAGGGCGGGCGCGAAATGGTCGTTGATGATCGAGACCACGGGGTTGCTGTGGACGGTGAGGCCGAAGCCCCAGGTGCCATCCTCGGCGGTGACCACCACCGCGGCCCGCTGCCACATGCGGGGAAAGCCATGGCCGCGCGCTTCAGGATAACGGTTCACCGGCCGGTTCATCTCCAGGGTGTTCGCCCGGCTGGGCGAGCGGGGTGTCGTGGTTGGGCGTGGCGTGACGTCGATGGTCAACGCCCGGACTTCTTTGATCTTCATGGTTAGCGTCCCTTGGGCATGAAGGCGGAAAGCCCCCCATCCACCGGAAGCACCTGGCCGGTGATGTGGGCGGCGTGGTCACCAAGCAGGAAGCAGACCAGCGCAGCCACTTCTCGCGCGTGGCCGGGGCGGCCGTTGGGCACGTCGGCGCACTGGGGGAAATCGGCGGGGTCCGGCGGGTAGGGCGCGTCCGCGGGGAGGGTCCAGCCGGGCGCTACCGCGTTGACGGTGACGCCATGGCGGGCCAGCTCCACGGCAAAGGATTTGGTCAGGTGATTGATGCCGGCTTTGGCCACGCCGTAGACGCCCTCGCCCGGCACGTAGTTGAGGCTGGCCACGCTGCTGACATTGACGATGCGCCCCCAGCCCCGCTCCACCATGCCAGGCGCCACGGCGCGGATGGTCAGGAAGGTCCCCCGCAGGTCGGTGTGGATCAGCCGATCCCACTCGTCATCCTGCAGCTCCAGCAGGGGCTTGTCCACCCAGTCGCCGGCGTTGTTGACCAGGATGTCGATGGGGCCCAGGGCTTCCTCCACTGCGGCGCAGAGGGCGGCCGGTCCCTGGTGGGTGGACAGGTCCCCCTGGACCGCGGTTGCCCGGTGGCCGGCGGCCCTCATGGCGGAGACCAACGTCTCTGCCCGGGTCCGATTGTGATGGTAGGTGACGGCCACGGCAGCGCCTTCCTGGGCGATGGCCCAGGCCATGGCTGTCCCCAGCCCGCCGGCGCCGCCGGTGATGAGGGCAACTCGTCCTGTCAGTGTCATGAAATCTCCTTTCGGCTAAGGAAGGACTCGCTTGGGTATTTTGCAGACCATGGTATAGGCCGGGTCGTAGATGTTGCCCAGGTCATATTCCACCGTCTGCCCCATGAGGATGTGCGCCCCCACCGGGTCCAGGCCGTAGCCTTCCTGGAGCCAGCGCAACATTTCGGTGGTGGCATGTTGGGTGGCCTGGTCCAGGGGGCGGGCGTTGCCCACGGTGAAGATGTAGTCGTTGTTCTCGCCCCGGGGCCAGAAGCATCGCTGCCCCTTGCGCAGATCCACCGTAAACTGCACGTCAAAGGAAATCTCGATGCCGGTACCCACGATTTCGCCGTCCCCCTGCAGGGCGTGGCCATCGCCGATGTGGAAGAGGGCGCCCTCCACGAAGACCGGGAAATAGACGGTCACCCCAGCCACGAAGCCCCGGTAGTCCATGTTGCCGCCGTGGGGGCCGGAGGTGGCGGTGGAGATGGCCTGACCGCCGGCCGGGGCCACGCCGAAGCACCCCACCATGGGGGCCAGGGGAAGTTGAAGCCGCCCCAGGCGGGTGTCCTCGGGATCGATGAGGGTGGCGGTGCCCGCCGCGTTGTTGATGGCCCAGGTGGCCAGGGCCTGGCTCTCGTCGGCCGGCCAGGGCATGCCAGGTACATATTCAGGATCCACCACGTTGGCGGCGACCACCTTACGGCTCCAGCCGGTGGGCCGGTTGGGCGTCAGCCGGTCCAGGTAGACGATGAGGGTGTCCCCTGGCTCCGCGCCTTCCACGTAGAAGGGGCCGGTCATGGGGTTGCCCCGGGGGGTGATGGGTTGACCGCTGGCGTCCGCGCCCCGGGCGTCCACCGTGGTGGTGATCACCGTATCGCCGGGCGCGATGTGCAACACCGGGGGATGGGAACCGATGGTGTTGAAGTAGTGGGTGGGTGTAAAATGATGGGTCGCCATGGATCTTCTCCTGGAATCTCAGTTCTTGGAACGGATGAAAGCCGTGGTCAACCTGTAGGGACAGGGCGAGCCCTGTCCGCTTGCCCTGTCCAGGGTGCAGGCGGGGCAAGCCTCGCCCCTACCAGTAGAGGACCACGTCGTCCCCCTCCTGTTCCACCTGGTAGGTACGCACCCGCAGGGTCTCGTCGTAGAGGGCCCGACCGGTTTTGATGTCAAACTCCCACTGGTGCCAGGGGCACTTGATGATTTCGCTCTCCCGGTCGTAGGCCACCTGGTAGACGCCCGGGGAGACCACCAGGGGACGGAGCCGGCCATGGCAGAGGGGGCCGGCCCGGTGGGGGCAGTAGTTGAGCAGGCCGTAAAAGCGACCCGCCACGTTGAAGATGCCGATCTCCCGGCCGTTGATGTTGACGATCTTGCGGGAGCCCGGCGGCAGTTCGTCCACATGGGCCACCACCTGGCGCCGGGATGCTTTGCGGTTCATGGTCAGCTCCTGCTTACCGACAGCGCTCCTGCTCACAGATGATAGAGCTGGCGGGCATTCTCGTACATCACGGCCCGGCGCAGCTCCCGGGGGAAGCCGGCCAGGAAGGTGCTGGGCTCGTCCCAGTCCCAGTGGGGATAGTCGCTGGCGAAAACCAGGGTCTCATCGGCCCATATCCAGTCCAACAGCCGGGCCAGGTCGTCCCGGGTGGGTGTGTTGGGCATGGGCTGGGAGCCGAAGCGGATGTGCTCCCGCAGGTATTCGCTGGGCAACTTCTTCACCCAGGGCGTGTAGTCCCGCACGCTCTTCCAGTCCCCGTCCATGTGCCACATGAGCCCGGGCACCCAGAAAAAGTCATGCTCGATGAAGAGGAAGTGAAAGTCGGGAAACTTCTCGAAGACCCCTTCGCAGATGAGGCTGACGGTGTGGGCCATGGCGATCTGGGGGCGGGCCATGCGCATCTCCAGGTAGTAGGATGGGTAGCCGGCGGCGGTGGGTGGTGCGGCGATGCCGGCCCCCTCCGCCCCGAAGTGGACGCACAGGGGTAGTCCATGGCGTTCACACGCCGCGTAGATGGGATGGTAGAAGCGGTTGCCAAAGGGGAGGCGCGCGCCGGCAGGCATCATCACCTGGACGAACTCCGGCCTGGGTGCCAGCCGCTCGATCTCGGCCACCGCCTGCTCCGGGTCCGTGGGTGCGATGTGGATGGAGGCCCGGAAGCGGGGATCCTTGGAGACCCAGTGATCCAGGGTCCAATCGTTGAAGGCCCGACAGTAGGCCGCGGCGTAGTCCACGTCCGGATGGACGGCGGCGGCGTAGGGGCCGCCGGTAAGGATGGCGATGTCGATCTGGTAGCGGTCCAGATGTTTTTCGATGCAGACCTCCGGCACGGTGGCCGGGTTGACGTCGGCGTCTACCCAGAGGTCGTGGCGGGCACCGTGGCCGGGCATGTTGGTGTAGCCCAGGCCGGGCATCATGGTGCCGAAGTCCTGGATGTATTCCACATAATGGCGGGGGAGGTAGGGGAAGAGCACTGACACGTCGTCAAACTGATGGTGGACATCACAGTCGATGATGGGGATACGCTCTGCCGCCGTGGAATCGGTGGCAACTTCCGCCGCGATGGCGGGGGAGTCGGCTGCTGTAGCCATGGTTGACCTCCTTGGTTCGTTTGAGGGGAGCGATCCTTCGACAACCGTCAACGGGCACTGCGGAGGCCGGGCAATCCTTCCAGGCTCTCGTGGTTGTAGCGGCGCTGGTAGGCCCGCACCCCCTCCTCGCCCAGCTGCTCACCAAAGCGTACCAGGGCCTCCCGTTGCCCCTGGTACGCGTACAGGGGAACGCCGGTACCACACGAATCGGCAATGCGGGTCACATCCACCCGAATGATGGCGCGCACGCCGGCATAGGGGGGAAAGTGACCGCGCAGGCTTTCAAAATCCGGGTCACCGGGCTCAAGGACGGTGCCCCGGCCGTGGAGGCGCAGGATCTTTGGGGGCCCTTCCAGCGCGCAAAACATGATGACGATGCGGCCATTTTCCCGCAGGTGGGCCACGGTCTGAATGCCGCTGCCGGTCAGGTCCAGGTACGCCACGGTGTGGGGATCGAGGATGGCGAAGGTATCCAGCCCTTTGGGCGAGCAGTTCACCAGGCCGTCCTCCGCCAGGGCGGCGGTGGCTACAAAAAAAATGTGCTGGCCGCGGATCCATTCGGCCAACCTGTCGTCGATCTCGGGATAGACTTTTCCCATGGCCTGCTCCTTGGAGAGGGGTAGATGAAGATGGGTGTGGTGCGCGGGATCTATTTTACCAGCTTTTCGGTGGCCGTCGAAGTGGGGCGGCCTCCGCAGCGCAACAGCAAACAGCGTCAGCGAGGAGCGACCCTGAATGGACGTTGCGGCCCGCTGTCGCCGTCGGGACAGGCCCCTGTGCCTGTCCGTGATGTGGTATCATAAAGCGATCCCCCGTCAAAAACCACAGATTACAGAAGACACAAGAAAACCACTCTAGAAAAGGACACAACGTGGAACCCATCCAGGTACTCGCCTTTGCCGGCAGTCTGCGCCAACACTCCTACAACCGGGCCCTTCTGCGGGCAGCGGTGGAGCTGGCGCCCGCCCAGATGCAGATCCACATTTTTGACCTGTCCCCGCTCCCTCTCTACAATGCGGATGTGGAGGCCGCGGGAACACCGCCGGCGGTCCGAACGTTCCAACGGCAGATCGCCGCAGCCGACGCCCTGCTCATCGCCACGCCGGAGTACAACTACTCCGTCTCCGGCGTGCTCAAAAACGCGCTGGACTGGGCCTCTCGACGCCTCTCCGCCGAAGAACTGCCGGCCCTGAACGGAAAGCCCGCGGCCATCCTGGGTGCGGGCGGACGCTTCGGCACGGTGCGTGCCCAGGCCCATCTGCGGTACATCCTCCTGCACAACGATGTCAAAGTGCTCAACAAGCCAGAGCTGATGATCCCCCGGGCCAGCCAGTTCTTTGACGAGGAAGGGCGCCTGGTGGATGAAGAGCTGCGCGAGCGGCTCCGGGATCTCCTGGACGCCCTGTACGAGTGGACGCTTCTCTTCCGCCATCGATGATGGCGCTTTGCTGAACAGCTTTGCAGGACGCTGATACTGCCCAAGGCAGCACGCGAGAAGGCCGTGAGCCGGTTTCACATCTCCCTGTTGGGCCCCCTGGGGCTCCGACTGGATGACAGCACCGAGATTCATCTGACCGCGCCCCAAAGCCAGGCTTTGTTGGCCTACCTGGCCGCGCCGGACGGGCGGGCAGGCTATGGTCGGGAGCAGCTGGCTGAGCTCTTCTGGCCGGAACAGCCCGCCCGCACCGGCCGCCAAAACCTGCGCCAGGCCCTGGCCCGCCTGCAACGGGCTCTGAAGTGGCCACCCGCACCCAAAGGGGACCTGCCGCCCCTCCTCCAGGTCAGCCGCCAGCACATCCGGCTCCACCCGGAACTGGCCATCCAGACAGACCTGGAGATCTTCCTCGCGGCCGTGGCCACCGCCCAGGAGCATGACCATCCTGAGATAGCTTCCTGTCCCGACTGCGTCCGACGCCTCTCCCATGGAGTCAACCTGGTTCAGGGGGAGTTCCTGGCCGGGCTGCCGTCCATCAGTCCCCCGTTTGACGCCTGGGTCATGACATGGCGCGAGCGGCTGAACCAGCACCTGGCCTGGGCCCTCGGCTGCCTGACACGCCACGCCCTGGAGCGGGGCAACTACGATGCCGCCAGCCTCTACGCCCGGCGGCATCTGGCCCTGGTCCCCCTGGACGAAGAGGCATGTCGTCGGGCCATGATCGCCCTGGCCCGGTTGGGCAGGCCCCAGGAGGCCGCGGTCTGCTATCAGGCCCTGGCCCAGGCGCTCCAGGAGGCGGTGCAGGCGCCGCCATCCCAGGAAACCACGGCCCTCTACCGCCAGATCTGCGGCC
Source organism: Litorilinea aerophila (assembly GCF_006569185.2). Lineage (NCBI taxonomy): Bacteria > Bacillati > Chloroflexota > Caldilineae > Caldilineales > Caldilineaceae > Litorilinea > Litorilinea aerophila. The sequence continues at coordinate 31,956 of NZ_VIGC02000011.1, forward strand.
AGGCCACCGGCGCAACCGACAGCCGTCCACCCCCCACGGTGACCGGCCTGCCCGTCCAACACACCCCCTTCGTGGGCCGCCGCCAGGAACTGGCTGCGCTGGACGCCTGGCGCGACCGGGGCCGGCCGGGCCTGTTGACCCTGTACGGGCCAGGCGGCATGGGCAAGACCCGCCTGGCAGTAGAGTGGGCCGGCCGGGCCGCGGCCCGCTTTGCCGACGGCGTGTGCTTCATCAGCCTGGCCACGGTGGACACGCCCGACCGGGTCCTCTCGGCCATCGCCGCCGGCCTGGGCCTGGCCTTCCAACTGGCGGGCAACGAACCGGAAGGACACCTCCGCCAGGTTCTGGCCACCCTGCGGGAACGAGAGCTCCTGCTCGTCCTGGACAACTTCGAACATCTCCTGCCCGCCCGGGATCTGCTCGCCCGCCTGCTGGCCGGCACCGAGGGAGTCTGGCTCCTGGTTACCTCCCGCACCACCCTGGAGCTGGCAGGGGAAGAGAAGCTGGAGATCCGGGGGCTCCACCGGCCGCCCCCGCCGCCCCATCGTCTCCACCAGCCCCCGGTCAATCCTGACGCGTACGATGCCCTCCAGCTCTTCGGACGCTGCGCCCGTCGCATTCAGCCGGCCTTCCACTGGCACGCCCAGACCCTGGCTGCCGCCAGCCAGATTTGCCAGTTGGTGGGAGGGCTGCCCCTGGCCATCGAACTGGCCGCAGCCACCGTGCGGGAACGGGATGTGACGGCCCTGGCAGCGGAGCTGTCCCACAACCTGGACATCCTGGCCACCGACATGCCGGACGTCCCCCCGCGCCACCGGAGCCTGCGGGCCATCTTTGCCAGCTCCTGGGCCATCCTTTCCCACGGGGAACGGCGGGCCTTCACCCGGCTGGCCATCTTCCCTGGCATCATCGACCGGGAAGCCGCCCAGGCTGTGGCCGGCGTGGACGAAGCCATGCTGGAGCGCCTGGCTGCACACTCTTTCCTGCGCCGAACCCGGCCAGGGCGCTACGAGATCCACGCCATCCTCCGCCAATACGGCCTGGAACAACAGACAACTCGACCGGTCCTGCGCCGGCGCACGGCGGAACGGTTCTGCCGCTACTTCGCCGAACGCCTGGCCACCCACACCCCCGACCTCTTCAGCAGCCGCATTCGCCAGGCCCGGGATGCCGTCCAGGCCGATCTGGCCAACCTGCGCCAGGCGTGGCAACTCTGCCTGGCCCACGGCTGGCCCGCGTTCCTGGGCCGCTATATCCCCGGTCTGAGCCGTTTCTACACCATCGCCGGGTTGAGCCATGAGGGAGAGCAGCTCTTCCAGCAGGCCATCCAACAGCTTCAGACCGAGCCGGCCCGCGGTGGGCATCCAGGGCTTCTGGGGCAACTGCTCACCGCCCAGGCCGGCTGCGCCCTGAATCTGGGCGCCTTCGACCGGTGCATCGCCCAGGCCCAGGCGGCCTACGACCTGTGGCTGGCCGGGCACCGCTGGCCGGGCGGCGCTGCCGAGGCCCTCCTGTACTGGGGCCGCGCCCTCTGGCGGCTGGGGCAGCCAGCAGAGGCCCGGCAACGGCTGGAAGAGGGCCTGACCCTGGCCCAGGAGCACGGCCAGCGCCAACAGGAAGCCGAAATCTGGCTGGCCCTGGGTGACATTCCCCTGCTGCGGGGCGAGGAGACGGGCGCACACAGTGCCCATGCCTGCTTCAGCCAGGCCCTGGCCCTCTTCCAGGAGACGGGCGACTGGTATGGCGCCAGCTCGGCCCTGAACAGCCTGGGCTTCCGGGCCGCCGTCCAGGGCGACTATGAGACGGCGGGCCATTATTTTGAACGGGCCCTGGAGCTGTACCGGCAGATCGACAACCGCCTGGGGCAGAGCACCGTCCTGAACAACCTGGGCAACCTGTACGCCCTGCGGGGAGATTACGACCGGGCCAATGCCTGCCTGCAGGAGGTGGTTGCCACAGCCCGGTCCACCGGCAACCCCATCGGCGAAGTAAACGCCCTGGTCAACCTGGGCACCAACGCGTTGGATCAGGAAGATGACCAGCGGGCGGCCAACCTTTTCTGCCAGGCCCTGGAGATCGCCCAGCAAATCGGCTATCGTCGGGGCCTGGGGGCCATCTACAACAATCTGAGCGCCATTGCCCTGCGGCGGGGAGCCCTGGCCACCGCCCGCCACTACGCGGAACTCTCCCTGGCGGAAGCCCAGGCGACCGACGACCGCTACTTTGAGTGGCAACGGCTCAACGTCTTGGGAAACCTGGCCCGCCTCCAGAGGCAGTGGGCGGCGGCCGAGGCCTACCTGCAGGCGGCCCAGACCATCACCCAGGCATTGCCGGCCGCCGCGGCCCAGGCGACCCTCTCCCTCTCGTGGGGGCTGCTGGCTGAAAGCCGGGGCGATTTGGAGCGGGCCCGAACTGCCCTGCGGGCCGCCCTGACCCAGGGCCAGGACAATCAGGAGGTGGCCGTCCAGGCGCTCTTGGGACTGTCCCGGCTGGCCCTGGGCCGGGGGAAGGCCAGGATCGCCATCCAACTGGCTCAGCAGGCCCTGGAGATGGCCCGGACCCTGGCCGATGGCCAGCAGGTGGCCGCCTGCCTGACCCATCTGGGCCGGGCCTACGAAGCTGGGGAAGAAGGGCCGGCAGCCCAGGCAGCTTTTGAGGAAGCCCTTTCCCTGCGCCGGACGTTGCAGCAACCCCACCTGGCCCTGGAGCCCCTGGCCGGCATCGCCCGGCACCACCTGCACATGGGGGAGACGACGGCGGCTCTGACCTGCGCCGAGGAGATCTGGGCCCAGCTTCAAGTCCTGCCGCCGGAATGCACCTGGGACCCAGATGCCATCTACGTCACCTGCATCCAGGCCTTCCGCGCCCACGAGGATCCCCGGGCAGCGTACGTCCAGGACGCCTGGAAACAATGGCGAGCAGAGCGGGCGGCGGGGAAGATCTCTGCCGCCAGATCGCGAGGTTAACCGTATGACAGGCCTCCAAATCCTCAGCCTGGGGCCGTTCCAGATTTTGGATGGAGAGGAAGTGGTGGAGACCATCACCGCGCCCAAAGCCCGGGCCCTGCTGGCCTACCTGGCGGCCCGGCACCGCCAGCCCCACTCCCGGCAGGAGCTGGCCGCGCTCCTCTGGCCTGACCACCCGGAGCCCCAGGCCCGGCAGAACCTCCGCCAGATCCTCCACCGACTGCAGAAGTCCCTCCCCCCCACCGGAGATGACCTGCTCCTCGTGCGGTGGCAGACGGTCCAGCTCAACGCCCAGGCAGCGGCGCTGGTGGACGTGGCGACCTTCACCGACGAGCTGGCCGCCGTCCACAACCATGGCCATGACGACCCGGCCCGGTGTGCCCCCTGTTGCCGGCGCCTGGCTGCGGTGATCAGCCTGTACCGGGGGGACTTTTTGGCCGACCTGGATGCAGAGAGCCCGGCCTTTGACGACTGGGTGCAACTGGAGCGTTCCTGGCTGCGCGGCCAGGCCCAATGGGCACTGGACGTGCTGGTGCGCCATGCCCGGTCAGAAGGGGACTTTGAATCCGTCGCGGCCCTGGCCCGTCAGCTGCTGGCCATCGACCCCCTGCTGGAGGAGGCCCACCGCCAGCTCATGGAAGCCCTGGCCCATCTGGGGCAGCGGGCCCAGGCCCTGGCCCACTTCAGCAACGCACGCCGCCTGTTCCAGGAAGAGCTGGGGATGGAGCCCGGTGCGGAGACCTTTGCCCTGGTGGAGGCCATCCGGGCGGATGCCATCGGCCGGGGGGCGGCGTCGGCCTCTACCGGCCCGGCACCCGAACTCACCGGGCTGGGGAATCAGCTTCCCCTGTCCCGCACTCCATTTGTGGGCCGTGCCAGGGAGCTGGGCCAGGCGGAGGAGTGGCTGGCCGATCCCCACTGCCACCTGGTAACCCTGGTAGGCACAGATGGGGTCGGGAAGTCCAGGCTGGCGCTGCAACTGGCCCGCCGACGGGCACTGGCCTACCCCCACGGTGTCCGCTGCGTGTCCCTGGCCGGGGTCACGACGCCGGCCATGTTCCGCTACGCCCTGGCGGCAGCCCTGCCGTTGCCCGGTGCTCCCCTGGAAGCCCGGGCAGACGGGCAGCGACTCCTGGCCCATCTCCAGGCCCATCGCATGCTCCTGATCCTGGACCAGTACCAGGCGCCCTGGCCTGGCCTGGAGCTGGTGGTGGAGCTGCTCCAGACGGCTCCGGGGCTCCAGTTCCTGATCACCGCGCCCCAGCCCTTGAAGCTCCGGGCCGAATGGCTGGTGGATGTCCAGGGGTTGCCTGGCGGCGCCCCCGTGTCCGGCGAGCGCCGGCACCTCTTCTTCCAGCTGCTGGCAGCCAGCCAGGAGCGTGGCTCCCCTGGTGCCCAGGCAGATCGGCTGGCGGAGCAGGTGGGCGAGCTCTGTCAGGGCAATCCCCTGGCCATGGAGCTGGCCGCCGGAGCCGCCTTCCGGCTGTCCCTGCCCCAACTCCAGGACGAACTGGTCCGCTGGCGGAAGGTGCACCCGGCCGATCCCGTGGCGGCGGCCTTTGAATGTGCCTGGGCCAGCCTGGATGGGGAGCGACGGCGACGGCTGATGGCCCTGGCCGTCTTTCCGGGGGGCTTTACGCCGGCCGCGGCCTCGACCGTGGCCCAGGCCAGGCCCGAGGATCTGCGCCTCCTGGTGAAGACGATGCTGGCTCACCCCGTAGGCCGCATGCTCCCGAGCGGCCCACTCCGCCTGGCCTTCCATGATCGGGTATGGCGTCTCCTGGCAGAAAAGCTGGCCGCCCATCCAGAGGCCTGGGAGCAGGCCCATCGACGCCTGTGCCGCTTCTTGACCCGGCAGATGAGCCTTTTGGGCGGCGTCCTCTCCTCCGGGGCACCCGGCAAGGCTCCGGCGTCCCTGGCCGCCGAATGGCTCAACCTCTGCCATGCCCGGGATTGGGCCCATCGCCACTGGCCGGACGGGCCGGCCAGCCCTCTCCTGGATCAGCTCTCCTGGCTGCCGCGCAACGATTAAGAAAAGAAGAAACTACCCATTCTATAGATCACTATCTTTGCACTTTATTTTCAGCCACAGATTGCACAGATAACACGGATTACACAGACAACGCCGCATGGGGCGAGTACGCATCTGAGGATGCGCACTCCTCGAAAGGAGCACCACCGCCACGCGGAGTCGGCATCCTCAGATGCCGACCCAGTCGCTGCGCAGCCGTTGCCGTCCCTGCACCTGTCCGGATTGGGTGCAACACGTGCGTAGGGCGGGTCTCTGGCCCGCCGTGGGTGGCTGGTTCGACCGCGACAGCGGGCGGGCACGGCGGCCCGCCCCTACGGGAACGGGCGCCCTTCCGGGCACCACCGTGCGGCCGGAGACCGCACCTACGAGAGGAGCCGCCATCCGCGCAGATCGGACGCCACGGATATGGGGAGCGGCTGTGAAATCGATGGGGCGGATCTGCAAAGATAATGTATAGATGACTCCCCTGCAACGCAAGGGCGCAAAGGCGCAAAGAAACGCAGGAGAGAGTAACCCGAATCAGCGTTCATCTGCGTGGGTCAGCGTCCTCATTTGACCTTTGTGCAGTAGAGCCATGGATGAAACCCGGATGGCCTGTCGCCCCAAAATGACAGAAATTTGTAAGAACTTTCCTGTTTCTGTTCTGTTAAACTAAACTACGGGCGGTATTTCTGTCATCGGACTTCTCACGGCGGCCATTCCAGAAATGCTGTCCCCTCTTTCGTTCTTCCCGGGTCAGCCGCCATATGAAGATGCAGCGCGCCTGTTCCGTGGCCCAGGCACAGCCCGGCCGGCAGCAGATCCTACCAGCGCCCTCTGCAACGACATCCTTCCACCCAATGTGCTGATCCCCATCATTCTTGAAGGAGTCCGATATAGAGTCCACAAATTGAGCAGGTGTCCGCAAGTTTTCTTATCTCGCGGGGGAATCTGGTCGTTACCCCTTTTTCAATAAAGTTATCAGCGATGGATGTTAGGAGACAAGTGAGATCCACATGACAAAGCCCAACAGATTTATCGCCCCGGTCTGCGCATGGGCATTTGGCCTGGGTCTGCTCATGGCCCTGGTTACCGGGCTGACTGTGACCCTATCACCCCAACGGGTGACGGCCGCGCCGCTCCCAGTGCCCCATTTTGTCCCCACTCTGCTCTCGACCACGCCAGACGCTAATGCCCGCCACGTCCCCAGGAACACGGCCGTTTCGGCCAGCTTCCAGGAAGCCATGAACCCATCCTCGGTGACGCCCAGCACCTTTGTGGTCCACGGCAGCCAGAGCGGCCTCATCGCGGGCACGTATGCTGTCAGCGGAGATGGCCAGACGGTCAGCCTGACCCCAGCAGCCAGCCTGTTCCCGGGCGAACGGGTGGATGCCATCCTCACCACCGGGCTCGCCAACACCAGCGGCGAACCCCTGGACGCGCCCCATGTCTGGCAGTTCTGGGCCCAGGCGGGCATCGCCACCGGCATTTACGGCTTCAGTGGCCAGCCCCTGGGCGCAGCCAACCAGCAGAGCTACGCAGTGGCAGCAGGCGACCTCAACCAGGATGGCTTTCCCGACCTGGTGGTGGGCAACGCCAAGGCCGGCGGCCACAACACCATCTACCTTAACGATGGCACGGGCTCCTTCGGCACCATCAGCCAGACCCTGCCCACCCTGGACTCCACCCGCAGCGTCCTGCTGGTCGATATGGACATGGACGGCGACCTGGACCTGGTGGTAGGCAACCACGGCAAGCAAAATTACATCTACCTCAACAACGGCAACGGCACCTTTGCCACCCCCGGCCTGCCCTTTGGCCCCGATAACGACACCACCTACTCGCTGGCGGCCGGTGACCTGGACGGCAACGGAACCATCGACCTGGTGGTGGGCAATGTCATCACCTCGCCCATGGGCATCTACTTCAACAACGGCAACGCCACCTTCTCCAGCCAGAGCTACACCCTGCCTGTAGAAGGCCAGGTGTGGAGTGTGGCCCTGGGGGATGTGGATGGCGACGGCGACCTGGACCTGGCCGTGGGCAACTATAGCAACCCCAACCAGATCTTCCTCAACGACGGCCACGGCAACTTTATCCAGCCCGGCATCAACCTGCGGGACGCGACCGACCTGACCCACCGCCTGGTCCTGGGGGATGTGGACGGCGACGGCGACCTGGATGCCGTGACAGCCAACGCCGGTCTGAACTACGTCTACTACAACAACGGCGACGGCACCTTCAGCGCCAACCGCCACCCTTTCGGGGTGAGCTATGACAACAGCATGGGGCTTGCCCTGGGGGATGTGGACGGCGACGGCGACCTGGATGTGGTGGTGGCCAACGACGTGGGCGCAGCCAAGAATCCGGGCGAAAGCGGCAACGTGGTTTACCTGAACGATGGCGACGGCACCTTTGATACCACCGCCTACCTCTTCGGCGGCGTGAGTGACCGCAGCCAGGCGGTCGCTCTGGCCGACTTCGACGGCGACGGCGACCTGGATCTGGCGGCCGTCAACGCGGCCATGGCCGGCGAAAATCCCGTTCCCCAGCAGAGCGCGGTCTACTTCAACGCCAACGCCTCCGATCCGGCCATCACCTTCAGCATGCAACCCACGTCGACCGTCCCCGGCGGCACCGTGCGCTATTTCCTGCGCTTCCAGAACCAGGGACAGGCTGCCTCGCACCAGGTGATCATCACCATCACCCTGCCCGCCCAGGTCACCATCACCAACATCGAAACCAGCGGCGCGCCCGTCACCATGAGCGGATCTGGCCAGATCCGGGTCTTCCAGGCGGGCTCCCTGGCCGCCCAGGCATCCGGCCAGATCACGGTAACCGGTACGCTGGTGACCGGCCTGGCGCCGAACACCCAGTTCTCCGCGACGGCCAGTATCACCGGCAGCGGTGACGGCTATCTGCTGAACAACAATGCCAGTGCAGTAGGACAGGTACTCAACGGTCCACCCAACGCGGTGGATGATTCCTTTACCATTCCGGAGGATTCCCCCAATACCGCCCTCTCGGTGCTGGCCAATGATTCAGATCCCAACGGCGATCCCCTCTCCATCTACGCAGTAGGGATCCCTGATCACGGCGGCGTGGTGAACTTCAATGCCAGCACCATCACCTATCGACCGGCAGCCAACTTCGCTGGGACGGAAGTCTTCACCTACACGGCCCGGGATGGACGGGGCGGCTATGGCACGGCCAACGTCATCGTCACCGTCACCCCTGTCAACGACCCGCCCGACGCCCGCAACGACAGCGCCACCGTGGATGAAGACAGCGGCGACACCTTCATCGATGTGCTGGCCAACGACACCAGCGCGCCGGACACGGGCGAAACCCTCACCGTGATCGCGGTGGGCACGCCCAGCCGGGGCGGCACGGTCAGCTTCACACCGGGCGGTGTCACCTATCGACCGGCGCCGAACTACAACGGAGTCGAGACTTTCACCTACACCATCAGCGACGGCAACGGCGGCACCGACTCCGCCCAGGTTACCGTCACCGTCAACCCGGTCAACGACCCGCCCGACGCCCGGGACGACACCGCCACAGTGGACGAGGATAGCCAGGACAACCTGATCAACGTTCTTCAAAACGACCGCATCACGCCGGATGTCGATGAGATTCTGACAGTCATCGCAGTGGGCACCCCCAGCCAGGGCGGCACCGCCACCCTCACCGGCGGCCAGGTCCGCTACACGCCGGCGCCCAACTTCTTCGGCATCGAGACCTTCACCTACACCATCAGCGACGGCAATGGCGGCACCGACTCCGCCCAGGTCACCGTCACCGTCAACCCTGTCAACGACCCGCCCGACGCGCGGGACGATACCGCCACAGTGGACGAGGACAGCCAAAACAACCTGATCAACGTCCTGGCCAACGACACCAGCGCGCCGGACACGGGCGAGACCCTGACCGTCACTGCGGTGGGCACCCCCAGCCAGGGCGGCACCGCCACCCTCACCGGCGGCCAGGTCCGCTACACGCCGGCGCCCAACTTCTTCGGCATCGAGACCTTCACCTACACCATCAGCGACGGCAACGGCGGCACCGACTCCGCCCAGGTTTCCGTCACCGTCAACCCCGTCAACGACCCGCCCGACGCCCGGGACGACACCGCCACGGTGCTGCAGAATGCCGGCGCCACCCCCATCAACGTCCTGGCCAATGACACCTACCTGCCAGACGCGCCGGAGACCCTGACCATCGTGGGCGTGGGCGTCGCCAGCGCCGGGGGCAGCGTCAGCTTCAGCGTGGATCAGGTGTTCTACACGCCCCCGCCCAACTTCATCGGCACCGATACCTTCGCCTACACCATCAGCGACGGCAACGGCGGCACCGACTCCGCCCAGGTCACCGTCACCGTGACGCCCTCCTCGAACCCGCCCGCCAACCACCCGCCCGCGGCCCGGGACGACGTGGCTACGGTTAGCAAGAATAGCCACAGCAACCGCCTGGATGTGCTGGCCAACGACAGCACCGAGCCAGATACGGGCGAACAGCTCTCCATTATCGCTGTCAACGACCTGAGCGCGGGCGGCACAGTCACCTTCACCGCACGCTATGTGTTCTACACACCGAAGACAGATTTTACCGGCGTAGAAACTTTCGCGTACACGGTGGACGACGGCAGAGGCGGCACCGATTGGGCGGTAGTGACTGTCACGGTCACCGGCACCACGGGGTCACCCGGTAATCCGCCCGGCGATCCGTCTCCTGGCGACCCGCCCGGCACCGGTAACCGGGCGCCAGTGGCGGTCAACGATAACTACTCCACCGTGCAGGGGCAGACGTTGACCGTCAGCGCGGCAGAAGGGGTGCTGCAGAACGACCAGGATGAGGATGGTGACACCCTCACGGCGGAACTGGTAGCCGACGTGGTCCAGGGTACCCTGTCCCTCCAACCAGATGGCTCCTTCGTCTACACCGCGCCGGCCACCTTCTCCGGCACCACGACCTTCAGCTACCGGGCCTACGACGGCCAGGCCTATTCCGGGGCCGCAACCGTCGTCATCTCGGTCCAGGCCGAAAGCAGTGGCAACCTGGAGTTGGATAAACAGATCTTCCTGCCCGTCATCCAACGGGCGACAGAATGAGAAAAAGGGGTAGGGCGAAAGATCTTTCGCCCTACCCCGATTGACCCTGGGTGGATGCAGGGGCGGCGACGGCGGCGCAGCTGCGAGCTGCGCCTACGAGGACGGGTTCCGATTTCCGTAGGTGCGGTTTCGAACCGCAAGCTGTCGCCAGCCCCGGGCGGATGCAGGGAGGGCGACGGTGGCGCAGCTGCGAGCTGCGCCTACGAAGACGGGTTCCGATTTCCGTAGGTGCGGTTTCGAACCGCAAGCTGTCGCCAGCCCCGGGCGGATGCAGGGGCGGCGACGGTGTCCCGTACAGGCGGGTGAATCCGTGGATCCGTCGTGGTGTACCTCACCAGAGGAGCGACTTCTCGGTCTGGGGATCGAAGAACTGGACCCGCTCGCCGTCCAGGACAACGTAGACCGACTCGCCCATTTGCAGATCCATGGAAGGATCCACCAGGACATGAAGCTCTGCCCCATCGAAGCGCACGGTGACCAGGTCGTCCCGCCCCAGGGGCTCCACCACGTAGACTTCGGCCTGGAACGCGCCGGGCATGGCCGTCCGACTCACGGTGATGTCCTCGGGGCGGATGCCCAGGATTACCTCGCCCCGGCCCGCGGCCTTGGCGCCACGGGAGGGTGTCACCGTGGCATCAAAACCGGGCCGCCGGGCATGATAGGTCCCCTCCTCCTGGACCACGGTCACATCCAGGAAGTTCATGGGCGGGTTCCCCACAAAGCCGGCGATGAATAGGGTTCTCGGCTGGTCGTAGAGCTCGTCGGGCGAGCAGTAGGCCTGGAGGATGCCGTTTTGGATGACGGCGATGCGGTCGGCCATGGTCATGGCCTCCACCTGGTCGTGGGTGACGTAGATGGAGGTGATGCCCAGCTCCAGCTGCAGGCGTTTAATCTCGGCCCGCATGCTCAGACGCAGGCGTGCATCCAGGTTGCTCAAAGGCTCATCGAAGAGCAGCAGGTCTGGCTCCTTGGCCAGGGCCCGCCCCAGGGCCACCCGCTGCTGTTGCCCCCCCGAAAGCTGGCCGGGCCGGCGATCCAGCAGGTGGCCGATGCCCATCATATCCGCCACCTGGCGAGCCCGCTGGTCCATCATCTGTTTGGGCACCTTTTTCAGCTTCATGGGGAAGACGATGTTTTCGTACACCGTCATGTGGGGGTAGAGGGCATAGCTCTGGAAGACCATGCCGATGTTGCGGTCTTTGGGCTGGACGTGATTCATCACCCGGTCGCCGAAACGGATAGCGCCTGAGGTGGGCTTGTAGATGCCCGCAGTCATGAGCAGGGTGGTGGTCTTGCCGCAGCCCGAAGGGCCCAACAGGGCCACAAACTCGCCGTCTTTGATTTCCATGGAGATGTTGTCCACTGCCACCACATCCCCGAAGCGTTTGGTCAGATTTTCAAAGGTTACATTCATCTTACGTGCCACCTTTTGTGCCACCGCCGAAGATATTCAGCAGATATTCCTGGGTAAAGATGAAGAAAATCAGCACCGGGATGAGCTGAAAGAGGCCCACCGCGGCCACGGTGCTGTAGTTGACCGGCGCGGTGTCGCTGATCAGCCCCCGCAGATACGGGGCGATGGTGCTCTGGTCCTGGGTCGTGAGGAAGGTGTAGGGAATCAGGAAGGCATTCCAGCCGGAGATAAACGAGAAGATGGAGAGGGCCGCAATGCCCGGCCGGATCAGGGGCATCACAATCTGCCACCAGACCCGAAAGCGGGAACAGCCATCGATGAGGGCAGCCCGCTCCACGTCCCAGGAGATCTGGTCGAAGAACCCTTTCATCAGCCACACGCCCAGGGGCAGCTCCAGGGCCACGCTGACCAGGATCACACCGCCCAGGGTGTTGTAGCCGAAGCCGCCGATGAGGGGCAGCCCCCGCCCCAGCACGGGTATCCCCGCGATCCAGCGCAGCACAAAATAGATGGCGATGAGCAGGGTCACGCTGGGGAAGGCGTGGAGCACCAGGGTCGTGGCCAGAAATGCCCGACGGCCTGGGAAGCTGATGCGGGAAAGGGCGTAGCCGGCCAGGGAAGAGACCAACACCACGCCCACGGTCAGCCCCAGGGCCAACACGAAGGTGTTGACCACCAGCCGCCAGATGATGGGATCCTCCCACAGGAACGACCAGTTGCGCAGGGTCAGGCCGCCGAACTGGCCGTCCGCATCCACGGGGATCAGCCCGTGGGTGCGCTGGGCAAAGGTAGAGACGAAGACCCAGATGTAGCCGATGACGATGGGAATGGTCAGGATGGCCAGGACCGCCAGCGGAAAGATCACCCGCCAACGGCTGCCCGCCCCCATGGTATCGTTCATGGATCGCTCCTCGATTTCAGCTAAGTCGCCATGCCGGGACCTCAAAGGGCCTCGATCTTCGGCTCCTGAACCAGCTCGTTGAATTGGAAATAGCGCATGTAGATAATGGCCAGGACGATGCCCACCGCCACCAACACGGTGGCCAGGGCGGCCCCAAAGCCCCACTGGAAATTGCCCCAGTAGTTGTTCAGCGCCCGGTGATACGCCCACAGGGACCAGACCTCGGTATTGAACTGGCCGTCGGTCAACAGCAGGATGTACTCAAAGGAAGTAAGCAGGGACAGGGTCTGGTAGGTGGTGACGAAGAGCAGCGGCCAGCGGATCATGGGCAGGATCACGTAACGGATGCGCTGGAGCAGGGAACAGCCATCCACCAGGGCCGCGATCAGGTAATCTCGAGGGATGGATTCAATGGCCGAGGTGAAGATGATCATGCCGAAGGAAGCACCGATGAAGCCGTTGGTCATCACCACGAAGAGCCAGGGCTGGGCCGGGATCCAGTTGGTGGGCTCCACGCCCAAGGGCTCCAGCAGGTGGGTGTTCAAAATGCCGTAGGGCGCGTCGGCTGCGATGTATTTCCACATCATGATGTAGACCACCGACGGCGTGATGCGAGGCAGCAGCCAGAGGGCCCGGAAGAAGAAGCCAGCCCGGCGTGGAATGTGGACGCTCAGCAGGGCCACCACCAGCGCCATGCCAATGTTGAAGAGACTCAGGGTCAGCACCACATACTTGGCCGTGTTCCACAGGATGGGACCGGACTGGGGGTTATTGGCAATGCGCCGGTAATTTTCCAGCCCGATCCACTTCCAATTCTGGAAACCTGTGGCTGAACTCAGATCCGTGGCCGACAGACCCACAGTAATCAACACCGGAACAAAAAAGAATACGATCACCAACAGGGTAGCCGGCGCCATGAAGAGCAGCGGGCCGATGGCCCGGCGCAGGGTATCGCCCCAACTCTCCCGTACCTGCAGCGCCGCCGGCTGGACCGTCCCTTCTGTGGTGGCAGTCGTCATGATGAAAACGCCTCCGTGGCTACGAGCGTGGTATTACGAGCGTGGTATGTAGTGCGCAGTGCGTGGTGCGTAGTGCGTGAACGGATGAACGTACCACGCACTATGCACCACGCAAGGGCCCCAATGTCTATTGGACGATGTCTATTGGACGATCAAAAACCTACTCGACGAGCACCTACTCAACGATCAAATAGTCGCCAAGCTCCGCCTGCAGCTGCTGGACAGCCTGGCTGGCCGCATCGGCCGGCGAAAGCTCGCCGTTCTCCGCCCGCACCATGAAGTCCCACAGGATGTCGAAGTACGGCCCATACATCACATGGTTGGGCTGGTAGAAGTTGTAGTCCAGCATGTACAGGGTATCAGAGAGCAGCCGGTCGTTGGCATACTCTGGATAGTCCGCCTGGGATTTGAGGATGCCCAGGTGGGTGCTTTCCACCGCGTGGAGGGTGTTGATCTCCGGCGTGGTGGTCTTGGCCAGGAGCGCACAGGCGGCAGCCTGGTTGTTGCGGCCGGACGCCTGGGGCGAGGTGATCATGTAGACCAGGGGATGGCTGAGGGTCGAGCCGGGCCGACCGGGGATGCCCGAAGGCTGCAGGGCGTAGCCGGCGAAGCTGAAGAGGAAGTCCTGCCCGCCCTTGTCCGCCACGTAGTTGGTGGCCCAGTCCGCCCACTGCCAGATGCCGCCGTTCCAGAAGAGCACCTCGCCGGCAGAGACGGTGCTGTGCCAGATGCTCCACTCGGTGCCGATGAAGTTCTCCGGGGTAATACCCTCTTCCACCACCCGGCGCTGGAAGGCATACCACTGCTCCAGCGCGTCCTGGGTCACCACCAGCTTGTCCGCCTCGGCATCGTACAGGCGGCCACCATAGGCGTGGTAGTACTGGAGGAAGTCGCCACCCTTGCTGGGCCGATGCCAGTAGCCGTAGCCCGGCTCCACCACGCCGGCGTCGACGGCCTGCTTGGCGGTGACGATCAGATCATCCAGGGTGAATTCGCCGTTCTTGATGCGCTCGGGCAGGCTGTTGATCTCCTCCTCGGACCAACCCAGCTCGGCCAGCTTGGTCTTGTTGTAGTACATGGGCCGGGCTTCTGTGTCCTGGGGAACGCCCCAGATCTTCCCCTGCCACGTTACCGAATCCCACAGGCTGTCGATCACATCATCGAACTCGGGATAGCTCTCCCGACACTCGGTGAACTCGATGATGTAGCCCGCATTGGCCCACACCGGCACATCCTCATGGCCAGAGAGGACAATATCGGGCGCTTCGCCGGCATCCGCAGCCAGGGTGAACTTCTTCTTGTAGTCGCCCCAGCCCGAATCATCGTTGACCGGGTTGACGGTGATCTCAAAGTCGGTCACCATCTCGGCGGCCTTGGCCGGCCCGTCGGCCCGCCAGTGCTCCACGTTGTTGGCCTGGGCCCAGACGGTGATCTCCACCGGGCCAGAGGCCTCGGCCGGCGCCGCCTCCTGGCCCGAGGAAGCCGGCGCGCCAGGTTGGGCCGGCGCCGGGCAGGCCGCCAGGACCAGCGCCAGAAGCGCAAGGATCATCCCAAGGGCAACCTGTTTCATCACGGTTCGCTGTGGCATTGGACTTTCTCCTTTTCTTCTTGCAGCTCGCTGAAAAACTGGATGTGAATTGATTGGGTACCATCTTAACAATGATGGTTAAGACAACGGCTGGGGGAAAAGGCCAGGTACAGGCAACGGCGTAAAGCGGCCCCACAGGCAACAGCCGGGGACAGCCAGGCAGCGCACACGATTGTGCACCCTTCACCGAAGGGAAAGCCCCACCGCTCAATCAAAGCACGCTGCCGAATCCTATCACGGATGGTTCAGGAGATGGCCAGAGCCCACTTGGGCAACCGTTGGATATGCCATTTTATCCCATCCGATGTTAGAATGGAAGGGTAAATTGAGATCATTAAGACAGGTGCGATGTTTTTGTTAACATTCGTGTTAACGGCTGTGGCAGCAGCCCTGTCCCCATCGCCCCTGTCCCCTTTTCAGGAGAAGCTGGGCAGCAAGCACCATGCAAGTTCGAATCGAAGTGCGGATGCCGCACACCGCGGCAGCCCGGGAGATCGTGCGCCAGGCCGCCACGCTGGGAATCCGCGGCCTGACGGCGTGCAACCTCTCCCGGCTCTACTTTCTGTCCCACCACCCGGGCACAGAGTCACTCCAACGGCTCTGTGCCCTTCTGTTGGTAGACCCAGTCACGGAACAGGCCCACTGGCAGATCTTCGACGGCGCACCGCCGCCGGCCGAGAGCCCCCACGCCGTCATCGAGGTGGCCCCCCGGCCGGGCGTCACCGATGTGGAAGCTCGGGAGCTGGTCCGGGGGATGGCCGAACTGGGCCTGCCAACCTGCGAAGTGGCCACGGCCATGCGCTATGAGCTGGTAGGGGACTTGAGCCAGGCCGACCTGCACCGCCTGGCCCGCCAGCTCCTCTGTAATGAAACGGTGGAACATTATTGTCTGGGCCCTATTATACCCCAATTTGGCGTGGCTGCACAGGCCGGCGATCAGGTGGAAACGGTGCCCATCCGCACCCTGACCGACCCGGAACTGCTCGCCCTCAGCCGGGATCGACTCCTCTCCCTGGATGTGGATGAGATGCGCGCGATCCAGGCGTTCTACGTGGCCCAGGATCGGGATCCCACCGATGTGGAGCTGGAAACCCTGGCCCAGACCTGGTCCGAGCACTGCGTCCACAAGACCTTCCGCGCCTGCATCGACTTCACCTGGCTGGACGAGGCAGGCCAGGTCAAGGCGCAGGAGACCATCGACGGTCTCCTGCGCACTTACATTCGCGCGGCCACCGAGGCCATTGCACCGCCCTGGCTCCACTCCGCCTTTGTGGACAACGCCGGCATCATCGCCTTCGACGACACCCATGACCTGGCCTTCAAGGTCGAAACCCACAACCACCCCTCCGCGCTGGAGCCCTTCGGCGGCGCCAACACCGGCGTGGGCGGCGTGGTGCGGGACATCCTGGGCGTCTCCGCCCGGCCCATCGCCACCACCGATGTCCTCTGCTTCGGCCCCCAGGATCTGCCCCACGAGGAGCTGCCCGAGGGGGTTCTCCATCCCCGGCGCATTGCCGACGGCGTGGTGGCCGGCATCGGCGACTACGGCAACAAACTGGGCCTGCCCACAGCCAGCGGCGCCGTCCTCTACGACCCGGGCTACCTGGGCAACCCCCTGGTCTTCTGCGGCTGCGCTGGCCTGCTGCCCCGGGGCAGCCATCCCACCGCCCCCCAACCCGGCGACCTGGTGGTGGTGTTGGGCGGACGAACCGGCCGGGATGGCCTCCACGGCGCCACTTTTTCCTCCGCCGAACTCACCCACGAGACGGGCGAAATCGCCGGCAGCGCGGTTCAAATCGGCGACCCCATCACCGAAAAGGGCCTCATCGAGGTGGTGGAACGGGCCCGGGATCAGCAGCTTTACCACGCCATCACCGACTGCGGCGCCGGCGGCCTCTCCTCGGCCGTAGGCGAGATGGGGGAAACCCTGGGGGTGGAGGTGGAGCTCACCCGCGTGCCCCTCAAATACCCTGGCCTGGTCCCCTGGGAGATCTGGCTCTCCGAGGCCCAGGAGCGCATGGTCATGGCCGTGCCGCCGGACCGGCTGAAGGCCCTCCAGGCCCTGGCCGAGCAGTGGGATGTGGAGCTCAGCGTCCTGGGACGCTTCCGAGACGACGGCCAGCTGCGGGTGTACCACGACGGCCGGGTGGTGGCCGACCTGCCCATGGCCTTCCTGCACGAAGGGCTGCCCCGGCGCCACATGCGCGCGGTCTACCAGGATCCGGCCCCGGCCGAGGAGGCGCTCCCGGATCGCCCGGCGGGTGAGCTGCTGCTGGCCCTGCTGGCCCACCCCACTGTGGCCAGCAAGGAGGCCATCATCCGCCGCTACGACCACGAGGTGCGGGGCGGCACCCTGGTGCGTCCGTGCACCGGCCCCGAGCTGGACGGCCCCACGGATGCCGCGGTGCTCAAACCCCTGGGCACCTGGCATCACAGCCGCGCCTTCGCCCTCAGCGCGGGCATCAACCCGCTCCTGGGCCGACGGGACCCCTACGCCATGGCCGTCAGCGCGGTGGATGAGGCCGTGCGCAATGCGGTGGCCGTGGGCGCGGACCCGGACTACATCGCCATCCTGGACAACTTCTGCTGGGGCAACCCCACCCTGCCGGACCGGCTGGGCGGGCTGGTGCGGGCCTGCCAGGGCTGCTACGACGCCGCCCTGGCCTACCGTGCGCCCTTCATCTCGGGCAAGGACAGCCTGTACAACGAATTCAACGGCCAGCCCATCCCCGGCACTCTGCTCATCTCGGCCATCGCCCTGGTACCGGACATGCACCACACCGTCACGTCGGACCTGAAGGCACCTGGCAACCGGCTCTACCTGGTGGGAGAAACCCGGCCGGAGCTGGGCGGTTCCCTGCTCTATGCCCTGCTGGGCCAGGAAGGGGGCACGCCGCCGGGCCTGCTGGCGGATCCGTTGCCCCGCTACCGGGCCCTGCACCGGGCCATCCGCCAGGGGCTGGTGCAGGCCTGCCACGATTTGAGCGAAGGCGGCCTGGCCGTGGCCCTGGCCGAGATGGCCATCGCCGGTCGGCTGGGCGCCGCCATCACCCTGCCCACGGACGACCTTGCCGACAGCGGGTGGCTCTTCAGCGAGAGCAACGGCCGCCTGCTGGTGGAGGTGGCCCCCGAAGATGTGGACGCCTTTGAGGCTCACTTCCAGGGCCTGCCCCTGATCCCCCTGGGCGACGTCACCTCGGCCGGGCGGCTCAGGGTCCAGCGGGGAAATCGCACCCTGATCGACCTGGAGCTCGATACCCTGGTGTCCACGTGGAAAGGCAGCCTGAGCTAGACGTTGTAAAATTCAGGAAGGAATTGTTCGCATCAGCGTTCATCTGCGTAGGCCAGCGTCCTATTTGACCCTTTTGTAGTAGAGCCATATGTAGGCCATATATAGATGGGTAAGACCACTCAGGAGGAATCTTAACCGGTGGTGAAACAAAGTGGAGCATCCAAGATGAGGGAAATCATTTTTCTAGTGCAGGATTCCCCAGAAGGTGGATATGAAGCGCGCGCTCTAGGAGAATCGATCTTTACTGAAGCAGACACGCTGGAAGAGCTACGAGCTATGGTACGAGATGCAGTAGCATGTCACTTCGATGAAAGCGAGCGTCCACAACTGATTCGGCTACATTTCGTCCGTGAAGAGGTTCTTCCTGCATGAGGCTACCGAGAGATCTGAGTGGAGACGAGCTGGTACTTCGACTCGAAAAATTCGGATATCACATCACCCGCCAAAGAGGCAGTCATATTCGCCTCTCTCGAGTTACCCATGAAGGAACTCATCACCTTACCATTCCGCGCCATAATCCGCTGCGGGTTGGAACTTTGAATGGGATATTAAATGATGTAGCCTCTCACCTGGGCATGAGCAAAGACGAATTACTCGCACAATTGTTCCAATCATGAAACCGTCCATTCTGATCCTGCACGCCTCGGGTACCAACCGGGACCAGGAAGCCGCCCGGGCCTGTGAGCTGGCCGGTGGGGCACCCGAGATCGTCCACATCAACCAGTTGCGCCGGGGGGAGCGACGCTTCCAGGACTACCAGATCCTGCTGCTGCCCGGTGGCTTCTCCTACGGCGATGCCCTGGGCGCAGGTACCCGCCTGGCCCTGGATCTCCACGTCTATTTCCACGACGAACTCCATGCCTTTGTGGAGAGCGGCAAACCGGTGCTGGGCATCTGCAACGGCTTTCAGGCCCTGGTCAAGGCCGGCCTGCTGCCCGGTCCCCTGGACGGCACCGGCAATGGCGACATGGCCACCCGGCCGGCTACCCTCACCGAGAACGCCCGCGGCCACTTCGAATGTCGCTGGGTCCACCTGGCCGTCAACCCCCAGGCCCGGGCCGGCTGGCTCGCCGCCCTGGATGAGCTCATCTTCTGCCCGGTGGCCCACGGCGAGGGAAATTTCCAGGTCAAGGATGAAGCTACCCTGGCCGCCCTGGAGGCCGAAGGACTGGTGGCCTTCCGCTATGTGGACCAGGGGGGCCAACCGGCCGGGGGACAATACCCCCTCAACCCCAACGGCTCCGTGGCCGACATAGCGGGCATCTGCAACCGGGCCGGCAACGTGGTCGGCCTGATGCCCCATCCGGAAGATCACCTGCTGCCTATCCAGAACCCCCTGGGCAGCCCCGGCCGCAGTGGCCTGGCCCTCTTTCAGGCCCTGGTGGCCAGCGTCCAATAGAGCAAGGGAATCGAGCCCATGGCCTTTCCAGAGAAATCACAACCGGCTGGCATCGTGACTGAGGAATTTCTGGCTCATCACCTGGATCATGCCCTGGCCCAGGTGGAGATCCCGGGGCTGGACGCCCCCGAGCGGGGCAAAGTGCGGGATATCTTCCGCCACGACGACCGGCTGATCCTGGTCACCACCGACCGGCTTTCAGCCTTTGACCGCATCCTGGGCCTGGTGCCCTTCAAGGGCCAGGTCCTCAATCAGCTCTCGGCCTTCTGGTTCGAGCAGACAGCGGATCTCATCAGCAATCACCTGCTGGCGGTACCCGACCCCAACGTGTCCGTGGTCCGCCGCTGTGAGCCCCTGCCGGTAGAGGTGGTGGTGCGGGGGTACATCACCGGCGTCACCCAGACGGCCCTCTGGTACCGCTACAGCCAGGGCGAGCGCACCATCTACGGCATCGACTTCCCCGAAGGGCTGCGAAAGAACGATCCCCTGCCGGAGCCCATCATCACGCCCACCACCAAAGCCCGGGACGGCGGCCACGACGAGCGCATCACGTCCGCCGAAGTGGTGGAGCGGGGCCTGGTGGACGAGGAAAGTTGGTCCCAGATCTGCCAGGCGGCGGTGGCCATTTTCCGGCGAGGCCAGGAGATCGCCCGCCGGGGCGGCCTGATCCTGGTGGATACCAAGTACGAGTTTGGCCGCACGCCCGACGGCCAGATCGTGCTGATCGACGAGGTCCACACGCCCGATTCCAGCCGCTTCTGGCTGGCCGAGAGCTATGCGGACCGCCACGCCGCGGGACAAGAGCCAGAAAATTTCGACAAGGAGTTCATCCGCCTCTACTACGCCGAGCGGGGCTACCGGGGCGACGGCGAGCCTTTTCCCATGCCCCCGGAGCTGGCCGTCCAGGCAGCTCGACGCTACATCCAGGTCTACGAGATGCTCACTGGCACACGTTTCATGCCGGGCGAACTGCCAGCCCCGGCGCGTATTGTCCGCAACGTCCAGGCGTGGCTGGCGGCCTCTACAGGGTGAACGCGGAGCAGGCATCCTGCCCTGAAAAAGGACACAGATTCACGTAGATAGGTAGGTCCGGTCTCCTGGCCGGAGATCCGCACCCAACATGACAGGAACCCATGTCACGCAGGGATGCGTGACCTACGGGTCGTGCCGATTGTTCATCTCCCGCGGGGCCATGAAGGTGCAGGAAGCACTCAGATGCGGCGTAATCTGTGGCTAAAAACGAGCGTGCAAAGATAGTGAGCTGGAAAGGAAGTGGCAGAAAATGACAACAGTGCCCCTGGTGGGCGTGATCATGGGCAGCAAGTCGGACTGGGAGACCATGCGCCATGCCGCGGAGACGCTGGAACAGTTCCAGGTTCCCCACGAGTGTCGGGTGGTTTCGGCCCACCGCACCCCCGAGTGGATGATGGAGTACGCGTCCCAGGCCGAGGGGCGGGGGCTGGAGGTGATCATTGCCGGCGCAGGCGGCGCCGCCCACCTGCCCGGCATGGTGGCCGGCCACACCCTCCTGCCCGTGATCGGCGTGCCCATCCAGAGCCGGGCCCTCAACGGCCTGGATTCCCTGCTTTCCATCGTGCAGATGCCCGCGGGCGTCCCTGTGGCCACCATGGCCATCGGGCGGGCCGGAGCCATTAACGCCGCGCTGCTGGCCGTGGCCATCCTGGGCGCCCGACGGCCAGAACTGCGCCAGCGCCTGCAGGCATACCGCCAGGAACGGGCCCGTCAAGTCCTGGCAGAGACCCTGGAGTAAATCTGGAGCAATCGGATATATCATGCCACCCACAACGACCATGGCTGTCACAGAAAATTCCAAAACCAAGACAACGCCGATCCTGCCTGGCGCCACCATCGGCGTCTTCGGCAGTGGCCAGTTGGGGCGCATGTTGGCCCTGGAAGCCCGGCGCATGGGCTACCGCATCCACACCTTCTCCCCAGACCAGGACTCGCCCACCGGCCAGGTGGCCGACCGGGAGGTGAGCGCGGCCTACGCCGACCTGGATGCGGTGCGGCAGTTCGTGCGCGGGGTGGATGTGGTGACCTTCGAGTTCGAGAACGTGGCCGCGGCCGTGGCCGACATCGCCGCAGAGGAGGGCGTGCCCGTCCGCCCCGGGGGCTGGGTGCTCCACACGGCCCAGCAGCGCCTGCGGGAGAAGGGCTTTCTGGCCGAGGCGGGTCTGCCGGTGACGCCCTTCGTGCCGGTCCACAGCCTGGCCGATCTGGAGGCCGGGCTGGCGCGCCTGGGCTGCCCCGCGGTGTTGAAAACCGCGGCCTTCGGCTACGATGGCAAGGGCCAGGTCAAAATCGAGCGCCCAGACGATGCGGCCGCGGCCTGGCAGACCATCGGCCAGCAGGAGGCCATCCTGGAGGGCTTTGTGGACTTTCAGTGCGAGATATCGGTGGTGGCCGCCCGGGGCGTGGACGGCAGCTTCGCCCACTACGGCGCCATCGAAAACATCCACCGCAACCACATCCTGGACATCTCCCTGGCGCCGGCCCGGGTGGCCCGGCCGGTGGCCGAACGGGCGGTGGCCCTGGCACGGTCGGTGTTGGAAGCGCTGGATGTGATCGGCGTGCTCTGTGTGGAATGCTTCGTGACCCGAGGGGGAGAGGTCCTGATCAACGAGATGGCGCCCAGGCCCCACAACTCCGGCCATCTGACCATCGACGCAGCGGTCACCAGCCAGTTCGAGCAACAGTTGCGCGCAATCTGCGGCCTGCCCCTGGGCAGCACCGAGCTGCTGCGCCCGGCAGCCATGGCCAACCTGCTGGGCGACCTGTGGGAAACGGGCACGCCGGACTGGGCAGCGGCCTGCCAGGTGCCGGGCGTGAAGCTCCACCTGTACGGAAAGCACGAACCCCGACCTGGCCGCAAGATGGGCCACCTCACCGCGCTGGGCAGCAGCGTGGATGAGGCCTTGGCCCAGGTTGAGACGGCCCGGGCCCGCTTGCAGGGCTACGCCGGCGGCAGAGGGCCAACCCCCTGTTGAGAGACAGGTTCATGAGCCGTGAACCGGAGGAGGACTCCACCCATGTATTCCGACGATAAACTACACGAGGAATGCGGCATCTTCGGCATCTATGCGCCGGACCGGGAGGCGGCCCGTCGCACCTTTTTCGGCCTCTATGCCCTGCAACATCGGGGCCAGGAAGGGGCCGGCATTGTCTCCTGCGATGGCCGCATGGCCCATATCCACAAGGGCATGGGCCTGGTCTCCCAGGTGTTCAATGAAGAGAACCTGCGCTACCTTCAGGGCCACATGGCCATTGGCCACACCCGCTATTCCACCACCGGCTCCACCAAACTCCGCAACACCCAGCCCTACATCCTGGAGACCCTGGACGGCCCCCTGGCCATCGGCCACAACGGCAACCTCATCAACGCGCCCCAACTGCGCCGGGAACTGCTGGAACGGGGCGTGGGACTCCAGACATCCACCGACAGCGAGGTGATCATCCACCTGCTGGCCGGCGCCGGCGGGCCAGATTGGCCCACCCGCATCCGCATCATGATGGCCAAGGCCGAAGGGGCCTACAGCCTGGTCATCCTCACCCGGGAGGCCATCTACGGCGTACGGGACCCCTGGGGGTTGCGGCCGCTGGTACTGGGCGAGCTGGAAGGCGGCCACGTGCTGGCATCGGAGAGCTGCGCCTTCGCCACCATTGGCGCTCGCATGATCCGGGAGATCCAGCCGGGCGAGATTGTGCGGCTGGACCACAACGGCTACGAGATCATGCAGGGGGCGCCCCCCCAGAAGCTGGCCTTCTGCACCTTCGAGCAGATCTACTTCGCCCGCCCCGACAGCGTGCTCAACGGCCGACTGGTCCACCAGGTTCGCCAGAAGCTGGGCCGGCAACTGGCCAAGGAGGCGCCGGTCAAGGCGGACATCGTCATCCCGGTGCCGGACTCGGGCACACCCCACGCCATTGGCTACGCGCAGAAAAGCGGTATCCCCTACAGCGAAGGGCTGATCAAGAGCCGCTACATCGGCCGCACCTTCATCGAACCCACCGATCAGCTCCGCAAGGTGGGCGTGGCCATGAAGTTCAACCCCCTGCCCGACAACCTGAAAGGCCGTCGGGTGATCATGGTGGACGACTCCATCGTGCGGGGCAACACCTCTGGCCCTTTGGTACAGCTCCTGCGGGATGCCGGCGCGCGGGAAGTGCACGTGCGGGTGGCATGCCCCCCCATCAAGTTCCCCTGCTTCATGGGCGTGGACATGGCCACCCAGGCGGAGCTCATCGCCGCCAACAAGAGCATCGACGAGATCTGCGAACACATCGGCGCCGACTCCCTGGCCTTCCTCTCCATCTCCGGCATGATGAAGGCCCTCAAGGCCACCGACGGCTACTGCAACGCCTGTTTCACCGGCGAATATCCCTTCCAGACGCCCATCCCCCTCATCGAGCTCCAGGAAAAGGAAAAATTCCCCCAGGTGTGGGGAAATTGATGGGATCCACAGATGCCCCAAAGGGCACGGGGATGATTCACAGGGGATGATTCACAATCGTCGGAGTCACGGACAGGGCGGCGCCCAGGGGCGCACCTCTGGGCCCCTGTCCCTACACCCTGCACCGACAATCTTGAACGATACCCCAAGGGCACAACCTGGCCAGATGTCCTCAGAAATTGGGGCGATTGCCCTGATCCATCGACAAAAATCCATGCTACAATGGACTCCGAATTGTGGGCTGGGTAGTCCAGACCCGAAACCAACAGGAGCATGGGAAGAGGACTTATGAGCGAAACCCTCGTATCTGCCTATCGACGCCACCCGCTGGATGCCATCTTTGCCCCCAAGACCGTGGCCGTCATCGGCGCTACGGAAAAGGAAGGGGCCGTTGGACGCACCATCCTCTGGAACCTGATCAGCCACCCCTTCGGCGGCACCGTCTTCCCGGTGAACCCCAACCGAAGCAGCGTGCTGGGCATCCACGCCTACCCCAAAATTGCCGATGTGCCGGCCCAGGTGGACCTGGCCGTGATCGTCACGCCTGCCCTGACCGTGCCCGGCATCATCGAGGAATGCGTGGAAGCCGGGGTCAAGGGCGCCATCATCATCTCCGCGGGCTTCAAAGAGATCGGCAAGGCCGGCGCCCAACTGGAGCAGAAGATCCTGCGTCGAGCCCAGTCGGCCAAGATGCGCATCATCGGCCCCAACTGCCTGGGCGTCATGAGCCCCGTGACCGGGCTCAACGCCACCTTCGCCCGGGGCATGGCGCGGCCCGGCAACGTGGCCTTCATCAGCCAGAGCGGCGCCCTCTGCACCTCGGTGCTGGACTGGAGCTTCCGGGAGAACGTGGGCTTCAGCCACTTCGTCTCCATCGGCTCCATGTTGGATGTGGACTGGGGCGACCTGATCTACTACCTGGGTGACGACAGCCGCACCAAGAGCATCGTCCTCTACATGGAGACCATCGGCGACGCCCGCTCCTTCCTTTCTGCCGCCCGGGAGGTCTCCCTGAGCAAGCCCATCATCGTCATCAAGGCCGGACGCACCGCTGCGGCGGCCAAGGCGGCCGCTTCCCACACCGGCTCCCTGGCCGGCAGTGACGCGGTGCTGGACGCGGCCTTCCGGCGCTGCGGTGTGCTGCGGGTAGACTACCTTTCCCACCTCTTCGCCATGGCCGAGGTGCTGGATAAGCAGCCCCACCCCCGGGGCCGCAAGCTGACCATCGTCACCAACGCGGGTGGGCCAGGCGTCCTGGCCACCGACGCCCTCATCCAGGGGGGCGGCGAGCTGGCCGAGCTTTCAGACGAGACCATGGCCGCCCTCAACGAGGCCCTGCCCCGCCACTGGAGCCACGGCAACCCCATCGACATCCTGGGGGATGCCACGCCAGAACGCTACACCGAAGCCGTCAAGATTGCGGCCGACGATCCCAACAGCGATGGCCTCCTGGTCATCCTCACCCCCCAGGATATGACCTACCCCACCCAGACCGCGGAGCAGATGTCCCGGGTCCTGGCCAACACCCGCAAGCCAGTGCTGGCCTCCTGGATGGGTGGCCCCGAAGTGGCCGCCGGGGTCGATGTACTCAACCGGGCCAACATCCCCACCTTCGACTACCCGGACACCGCCTGCCACATCTTCAACTACATGTGGCGCTACACCTACAACCTGCGCAGCATCTACGAGACCCCTTCCCTGCCCATTGCCAGCGAGGCCGAAGCCACCAACCAGCGCCGGGCCACCGAGCTCATCGAAGAGGTCCGAAAGAAGGGGCGCACCATCCTCACCGAGTACGAATCCAAGCAGATCTTCCAGGCCTATGGCATCCCCACGGTGCCCACCCTGCTGGCCCACAGCCCGGACGAGGCCGTGGCCCGGGCCGAGGAGATCGGCTACCCGGTGGTGCTCAAGCTCAACTCCGAGACCATCACCCACAAGTCCGACGTGAACGGCGTGCAGCTCAACCTGACCAACGCCGACGAAGTTCGCCAGGCCTACGAACGCATCCGCCAGACGGTGACGGAACGCAAGGGCGCCGAACACTTCCAGGGCGTGACCGTCCAGCCCATGGAAAAGCTGGACGGCTACGAGCTGATCATCGGCAGTAGCCAGGACAGCCAGTTCGGGCCGGTGCTCCTCTTCGGGACGGGCGGCACCCTGGTGGAGGTCTTCCAGGATCGGGCATTGGGGCTGCCGCCCTTGAACACCACCCTGGCCCGCCGCATGATGGAACAGACCAAGATCTTCCAGGCCCTCCAGGGCGTGCGCGGCCGGGGACGGGTGGACCTGGAGGCGTTGGAGCGGCTGCTGGTCCGCTTCAGCCAGCTGGTGGTGGAGCAGCCCCGCATCCGGGAGATCGATATCAACCCCCTCTTCGCCTCTCCCGAGCGGCTGGTGGCTCTGGATGCCCGCATCGTCCTCCACGACCCGGATCTGCCCGACGAAGAGCTGCCCCGCCCCGCCATTCGCCCCTATCCGGTGCAGTACACCTGGCACTGGCAGTTGCCCGACGGCAGCCAGGTGGAGATCCGGCCCATCCGGCCGGAGGATGAGCCCCTGATGGTGGAGTTCACCCAGGGCCTCTCGCCGGACAGCCTCTACCTGCGCTACTTCCACGCCGTGTCCGTGAGCAGCCTCATCGCCCACGAGCAGCTGGCCCGCCTCTGCTTCGTGGACTACGACCGGGAGATGGCGCTGGTGGCTGTGCGCACCAATCCCGAGAGCGGGAAGCCAGAGATCCTGGCCCACGGCCAGCTCACCAAGCTCCACGGCACCAACGATGCCGAGTTCAGCATCCAGGTGCGGGATGACTTCCAGGGCACTGGCCTGGGCACCGAACTGCTGAGCAGGCTCCTGGAGATCGGGCGGCACGAAAAGCTGGAACGGGTGGTGGCGGAGATCCTGCCCGAGAACACCGGCATGCGCCGGGTCTGCACCAAGCTGGGCTTCAAGCTACAGACCAACCCAGAGACCCATACCGTGCAGGCGGAAATTCATTTGTGACGCCCATTGCGCGAACACTGCGCCCTATCCCTTTCCCAGGACAGACAGAAGCGGGGGAGCCGGGACGATCTCGTCCCGGCTCCCCCGCTTTCCATTTCATACCGATTGCCTGATCAAGCGCCATCGGAGGTCCGGTATGGAAACCGGACCTCCGAAGTGATGCAGCCCGCCCGGTCAGGAGGAGGGCCCCCAGCTGAGCATCTGCTCCAGGGCAAAGTTGTACTCTATCTCCACCGGGATCTCCAGGGGCCGCTGGCCACTGCCGTCGGCATTCATCACCCAGATGCGCCAGGGGCCGTGGCTGTTGTTGGCATCCCGGCTGCTCAGGTAGGCGATGTGGCGGCCGTCCGGACTCCAGGCTGGCGCCACGTTGTGGGGAAGCTGGTCCACCAGGGTGGTCACCGGACGGGTCAGGGCGGTCAGATCCGAGCCGTCCGGGTTGACGGCGAAGATCTCCCAGTGATTGCCCTCCCGGCTCTGGAAGACGATCCGCCCGGCGCCCGGCTGCCAGGCCGGATCCTGGTAGTACGGGGCGCTGATGACGGCCCGGGTCTCTCCGTCGGGCGTGTCCTGGGTGATCTCCAGGGACGTGGCCGCGCTGTAGACGATCCCCCCTTCGTTCCAGTCCGGCGCCTGGGCCGTGTTCAGGGAAGGCAGGTCCCGGTAGTTCTGGCCGTTGAAATCCACCCGAGCCAGCATGGTCTGGGGCTTGCGGATGAGAGGAAAGCCGCTCAGGAAAGGATTGTCCGGCAGGCAGATACCGAAGCCCACATCCCGACATTCATACGAATCGATGGCATAGCTGAAGACGATATACTGGCCGTCCGGACTCCAGCTGGGGCCCCGCATCCCGGCCCGGCCGTTGTAGATGCGCCGTTCGTTGCGGCCATCGATGTCGATCAGATACAGGCCAGACTCGCCCCCCTCCCGCACAAAGGCCACCGTGCGGCCGTCCGGGCTGATGTCCGGGTCGATGCCCGTGGTCAGAGGGCGCAGGCTGCCCGTGGCCAGCTCGTAGACGTAGATGGTGCCCCCACCCCGGTCCTGAAAAACGAGCCGCCCGGACAGTGCTGGCTCTGCCCGGGCGGTGGTGGGAGACGGGGCCGTGGCCCCTTGGGCCACGTTCCCCGTCTGGGTGGAGATGGGCAAGTCCAGGACCGAGCCGCTCAGGGAAATAAAGGGGGCCGAGACCCAGCCGAAGCCGCCGGGCAGATCCGGCACGGCAATTTGCACCCATGTGCCGGTGGCGTTGCGGCCCAGGGCAATGAACTGTTCGCCTGGCAGGGCCTTGCCCACGATGGCGTAGTTGGTGCCCGGCCCGGAGCGGATGTTCAGGCGGGCGTCGGTCAGCACCACCGTGGCCACGATGTCGCCCGGGCCCGCCTGGGGCGTGGGCCGCACCGGCTGGAGGGGCGTCGGCGAGGCCAGCAGGGTGGGCGTGGGCGTCGGCAGCGGCACCATGGCCGTTCCGCCGCCGGCCTCCCCCCCGGCAGAGGCCGCCTGGCCCCGGGGCGGCTGCTCCAGGACGGGCAGACTCTCCACGTTAAACGCAACCACCTGATCCCGCTCGACCCAGCCCTGGGCACCCGCGGCCGTGGTGGCGAAGAGCCAGCGGCCGTCACCCGTGCGGGCCAGCAGGGTCAGAGCCGTGCCGGTAGCCAGGGGCTGGAGGCTCTCGCCACCCGGTTCTGCCCGCAACAGGGCGCCACTCCCCCGTACCACTGCCACCAGGCGTGGCGCATTGACCGGCCAGGGCGTGGGCGTTGGGGTGGGTGGCGGCGTGGGCGTGGGGCTCGGCGTGGGAGAAGGGGTGGGGCTGGGTGTGGGCGTGGCCGTGGGCGCGGCCGCCGGCTGGGTAGCTGCCACCGTGGGCTCGGCCGGCGCGCTGCCCGCCTCCAGCATGACCGGCAGATCCTCCAGGCCGAAGGCCACGATCTGGCTGCGTTCAACCCAGCCCACCGTCTGCGCATCCACATAGACGACCAGCCAACGGGTGTCGGCAGTCCGCCCCACCGCGGTCAACACGGTACCGGGGGCCAGTGAGCGGAGGGCCGTGCCGCCGGGCGCGTCGTACAGGCTGGCTTCATTGGCCCCCACGATGGCCAGGATGCCTTCCTCGGCAGGCTGGACAGCCGGGGCAGCGGTGGTGGGGGCGGAAAAGAGAAGCCCGGCCAGGAGGATGGCCAGCAGGAAAGCCATCAACAGCCCCAGGCGCAGCCGCCCGCCCAGCCGATCTCCGGCTTGCAGGCGGCTTCGTCCGTTGACACCAGGTTCCAACTGTGACATCGACTTCGCTCCGTTCAGTTCCGTGAGTTCATGAGTTCAATTGAATCCACAGATTTCGCAGATGCGCACAGATTTTTATCCCGTCCTATCTGTGTAATCTGTGGATCAAAGCCAATCTGCAGAGGCGGTGTCTTTGACAAAGGTAAAGACGATCGGTAGAATCTATTCGACCGACCGTCCGGTCGGTTCAGTCCAGTGCATTATCGGTGTTCAATGGCTTCTTTGTCAAATGGACACCCCGAAAAAATGACCGCCGGGTCCAGGCTGATGGGATCCATGTTTACATCCATGTTTGTCGGAGAATCTCAAGCAGGGATCACGAGTAGGAGATTACCACCAGACAATTATGCCAGAGAATCATGACCATGGCGGATGAAACCAACGAGGCCTTTGCCTCCAAACAGGCTGTGCTGGAGGCCGCCCACCACCTGATCCGCCAGCACGGCTACGCCGGCCTCTCCATGCGAGAGCTGGCCCGGGCCAGTGGCCTGGCCAAAGGCACCATCTACCACCACTTTCAGGACAAGCGGGACATCTATCTCCACGTCCTGGAGCGGGATATCCAGATCGTATGCCAGCATGTGGCCACCGCTGCCGCCTCTTCAGAACATTGGAAGGAGCAGTTGCGGGCCATCGTCCGGGCCTATTTCCAGCTCCAAAGGGAACGGTGCGTCCTCATCCTGGCCAGCCTGCGGGAAGCGGTGGGAATGGAGCAACAGCTCTGCCAGCTCGTCCGCCAGTACCGGAAGGAGCTGCTGAAGCCCATCGCCCAGGTCCTGGAGCGGGGCATGGCCCAGGGCGAGGTGCGCCCCATCCACGTGGAGATGGCCGTGCTCAGCCTGGTCGGCATGCTCCACAGCTTCGTCCTCCACCATATGATCTTGCAGGAGCTGGAGGTGGACGAGGAAGCCATCATCGACCACACCCTGCAACTGTTTCTGTACGGAATCGCCCAAAACAGCACCTCGAACGGGACAAACCTCCCGGCATCCTCGGGCCAGTCCGTCGTTGACCAACATCCATGATTCAATACGCCATGATACCGTGGGAGTTTCACCCAGGAGAAACCGGGACACACCTATGACCAGCAAGAGAGAGCGTCATATTGGGGAGCTTGGCAAGCGTCAGCACGGCGCGGGCGCCAGCCGTTGGTGGATACCGAAGGCCCAGGTCCAGGGGGTATGGCCCCGGGTGGTCGTCTGGGCCAGCCTGGCCCTGCTGCTGGCAGCCTGTAACCTGGGCGGCAGCCAGGCAGAGCCGACCCCGGTAGCCGTGCCCACCTACGCGCCGCCGGATGGGGTCGGCACCGGCGTGGTGGCCGAAACGGCTGCGTCGGCCCCGGCGGCCGCAGAGGCGCCGGCAGCGGCAGCCCCCGCCCGCGCCGATGTCGCGCTGGGCTCTAACACCTACACCGGCGAAGTACAGGCCGAAGATCAGGTGACCGTGATGGCCGAAGTGGGCGGCCAGGTGCTGCAAGTCAACGTGGAAGTGGGCGACCGGGTCCAGGCCGGTGAGACCCTGGTCAGGATCGACAGCACCACCCTGGAAGCCCAGCGAGCCCAGGCCCTGGCCGGCCTGGAGGCGGCCCAGGCCCAACTGGACCTCCTCCTGACCAAACCGGACGAAAGTGACCTGGAGGCAGCCCGGGCTGCGGTGGCCGCCGCGGAAGCCGCCTACCAGCGGGCGGTGGAAGGCCCCACCGAGGAAGATCTCATCGTGGCCGAGACCCAACTTCGCCAGGCGGAAGCCGCGGTGAAGCGAGCCCAGGCCGCCTACAACCAGGTCTCCTGGAATCCCCTCATCGCGGCCTTGCCCGAGAGCTTGCAGTTGGAACAGGCCACCCTGAACCTGGAGGCGGCCCGGGCCCAGTACAACAAGCTGGTCAAGGGCTCCACCGCCGATGTCATCGCCGGGGCCTACGCCCAGCTGGCCCAGGCCCGGGCCACCCTGAAGCGCCTGGAGGAAGGGCCGGAAGCCGCCCAGATCCGGGCCGCCGAAGCCCAGGTCCGCCAGGCAGAGACCGCGCTCTACCTGGCCCAGCTGCAGCTGGACAAGGCCACGGTCAAGGCGCCGGTGGAGGGCGTGGTCTCCCAGGTGAATGCCACTGAAGGGGCCATGCTGGCCCCTGGCTCGCCGGTGGTCACCCTCCTCTCCCCGGCAGTCAAGGTCACCATCGCGGTGGAAGAGTTCCGCATCGCCACCGTGCAGGTGGGTCAGCCGGCTCGCATCCGCGTGGATGCCTACCCGGACCGGGTCTTTGAGGGGAAGGTGGCCATCATCGCGCCGGCCCTGGACACCACCACCCGAACCGTGCAGGTGACCATCCGCCCCACGGGGGATGCTTCCCTGCTGGTCCCCGGCATGTTCGCCACTGTAGAGCTTCTGGAAGGTGAGTCGTCATGAAGCTTTGGGACATCGCCATCCGGCAGCCGGTCTTCATGACCATGATCCTGGCCGCCGGCATCGTGTTGGGAACCGTCTCCTATTTCCGGATGCCGGTGGATCTGTTTCCCAACGTCGAATTTCCTGTGGTCCTGGTCACTACCATCTACCCCGGCGCCAGCCCCGAGGAGATGGAGCAGCAGGTGACCAAGGTGCTGGAGGAAGAGCTCAGCGCCATCAGCGGCATCGACTCGGTCATCTCCCGCTCCTCCGAGGGGCTCAGCACCCTCATCCTCCAGTTCGACCTGGACCAGTCAGTGGACAAAGCCAGCCAGGAGGTGCGGGAGAAGGTCAACCTGGTACGCAACCGCCTGCCCGACGGCATCCAGGAGCCCATCATCCGCCGCTTCAACCCATCCGACAACCCCATCCTGCTCTTCGGCGTGGCCGACCGTTCGGGCCAATACGCGCCGGTGGAGCTGCGTAAGCTGGTGGAGGACATCATCCAGGCGCCCCTGCAGCGGGTGCCCGGGGTGGCCGCAGTGGATGTGGATGGCGGCCAGGTGCGGGAAATCAAGGTGGAGCTGGACCTGGAAGCCCTGGAGGCGCGGCGCATTGCCCCCCAGCAGGTGGTGGAAGCCCTCCGCGCCGAGAATCTGAACATCCCCGGCGGTTCCGTGGTGACCCCCCAGCAGGAACTGGCCGTGCGCACACCCGGCAATTTCCAGACCCTGGACGAGCTGCGCAACCTGGTCATCGCCCGGCGGACCGCGCCTGTCTACCTGCGGGACGTGGCTCG
Source organism: Litorilinea aerophila (assembly GCF_006569185.2). Lineage (NCBI taxonomy): Bacteria > Bacillati > Chloroflexota > Caldilineae > Caldilineales > Caldilineaceae > Litorilinea > Litorilinea aerophila. The sequence continues at coordinate 64,602 of NZ_VIGC02000011.1, forward strand.
AGTGGTCGATGGCTTCGAAGAGCGGGAAGTCATCACCCGGCTGAACGGCCAGGAGTCCATCGTGGTGCGGGTACGCCGGCAGAGCGGCACCAACACCACCGCCGTGGCCAACGCCGTCAAGGAAGAGCTTCAGACCATCGCCCAGGCCAATCCCAACCTGGAGATCGTCATCGCCGGCGATGAATCCCTGCTGGTCAAGCAGTCCACCGATGGCGCCTTCGAGGACCTGATCTGGAGCTCCATCCTGGCGACCCTGGTCATCCTCTTTTTCTTCCGGGACCTGCGCAACACGGTCATTACCATGGCCGGGCTGCCCGTGATCATGGTGGCCACCCTCTTCTTCATGGACCTGGCCGGCATCTCCCTGAACCAGGTCTCCCTGCTGGCCCTGGCCCTGGTGGTGGGCCTGGTCATCGACGACGCCATCGTGGTGCGCGAGAACATCATGCGCTGGGTGGAAAAGGGCTACAAGCCCCGGGAAGCGGCCAGCAAGGGGACGGCGGAGGTGGTGTTGCCGGTGCTGGCCACCAGCGCCACCATCCTGGCCGTTTTCTTGCCCGTGGCCTATGCCGAGGGGATCATCGGCAAATTCTTCCGGGACTTTGGCCTGACCGTCTCCATCGCCATCGCCGTCTCCACCTTCGAGTCCCTGACCATGGCGCCCATGTTGAGCGCCTACTTCTTCCGGGCCAGCGAAAATGTGGACCGGGAGATCGACGAGAGCCGGGGCAACGAAAGTGGCAGCGGCCTTCTGGCCCGCATCTACGGCCGCAGCCTCAACTGGGCGCTGGACCACAAGCTGATCTCCAGCCTGGTGGCTGTGGCTGTGATTGCGGTCAGCCTCTACAGCGCTCGCTTCATCGAGCAGAGCTTCCTGCCCAGCCTGGACCGGGGCCAGTTCGACGTCTCCATGGAGATGCCCCTGGGGACCTCCCTGGCCGTCACCCAGGCCGAGGCGATTAAGGTAGAAGAGATCCTGCGCAGCCATCCCGACGTGGCCGACGTCTTCACCACCATCGGCGGCACCAGCACGCCCGAACAGGCCAGCTTCTTCGTAAAAGTCAAGGATGAGGACGGCCGGAAGGTGGACACCCGGAAGGTCATCAACGACCTGCGCAGCGCCCTGGCCAACGTGCCTGGCATCTCCTTCCAGCTGGCCGACAGCGCCACCGGCGGCGACGTGATTCTGGGCGGCAAGGACGTGATCGTGGAGATGACCGCCTACTCGGGCGATTACGGACTGCTGGCCCAGGAGGCCCGGCGGGTCGCCCAGGAGATGGCCCAGATCCCCGGCATTGTGGACATCGACGTCAGCTACAAAGAAGGACGGCCAGAGCTGCAACTGGAGATCGACCGACAGCGGGCCTCGGACCTGGGGCTGAGCACGGCCCAGATTGGCGCCACCGTGCGCACCCTGGTCAACGGGGAAGTGGCTTCCGTCTTCCGGGGCGAGGGCCCAGAGGCCGACATTCGGGTACAGCTCAGCCAGGCGGATCGGGCCAGCGTGGAAGACATCCTCAACATCGGCCTGCTCTCGCCCACGGGGCAGGTGATCCCCCTGCGCAACGTGGCCCGGGTGCAGATTGCCTCTGGCCCCAACGAGATCGTGCGGGTGGACCGGCAGCCCACCATCAGCATCGGCGCCAACATCAGCGGCCGGGACGAGCCCAAGGCCACGGCGGATGTGGTGGCCCTGCTGGAGCGCATGGACTTCCCCACCGGCATCGAGGCGAAACTGGGCGGTGATGCCGAGGCCCAGGCGGACGCCTTCCGGAACCTGGGGCTGGCCCTGGCCCTGGCCATCATCTTCATCTACATGGTGCTGGCCAGCCAGTTCGGCAGCTTCATCCAGCCATTGCTCATCATGCTGGCCATGCCCCTGGCCGTCATCGGCGCCATCCTGGCCCTCTCCATCAGCGGACGCCCCCTGGACCTGACCGCGTTCATCGGCTTCATCATGCTCATGGGGCTGGTGACCAAAAACTCCATCCTGTTGGTGGACTTCGCCAACCGGGAGCGGGCCCGGGGCCTGGACGCGGACACGGCCATGCGCCACGCCGGCCCGGTGCGCCTGCGCCCCATCTTGATGACCGCCCTGTCCATGATCCTGGCCATGATTCCGGTGGCTTTGGGCCTGAGCGCCGGCGGCGAGTTCCGCTCCTCCATGGCCATCGCCATCATGGGCGGCATGATCACCAGCACCTTCCTCACTTTGATGGTGGTGCCCATCGGCTACAGCCTGGTGGTGGGCACCCTGGATCGACTGGGGCGGCGGATTCGATCCGGTCAGGAACGGACCGAGGCCGGGCAAAGTCCGGCGGAAGGCACAGTCCAACCGGTGGGCGACTGAGGTGAAACTGATCCTGCACTATCTTTGCATTTTCTTTCCAGCCATAGATTCCACAGATTACAACGCGTCTGAGGATGTTCACTCCGCCCATGGACCACCATCGCGACGCGGAGTCGGCATCCTCAGATGCCGACCCAGTCGCTGCGCAGCCGTTGCCGTCCCTGCGCCTGTCCGAATTGGGTGCAACACGTGCGTAGGGCGGGTCTCTGGCCCGCCGTGGGTGGCCGGTTCGACAGCGGGCGGGCACGGCGGCCCGCCCCTACGGGGACGGGCGCCCTTCCGGGCACCACCGTGCGGCCGGAGACCGCACCTACGACAGGAGCCGTCATCCGCGCAGATCGGACGCCACGGATAGGTGGGGCGGCTGTGAAATCGATGGGGCGGATCTGCAAAGATAGTGTGTACTAGAGCCCTCATTGAATCGATGTTACAATAGGCTGGCTTGCGTCGACGCTGAGACAAGCGCCAGGGTCAACCATCCCTGAGCCCCACGAGAGAAGATATCGATTCAATGAAGTGGTCTCGTCTGGATTGGATCCTACTGCTGGCAGTCACCCTCCTGGCCGCGGGCCTGCGCTTCTACCGGCTGGGCGAAGTCCCACCCGGGTTCCAGTTTGACGAAGCCTTCAACGCCATCGATGCCCGGCTGGTCCTCCAGGGGCACCGCCCCCTCTTCTTGCCGGCCAACGCGGGCCGGGAAGTGCTCTACACCTACTGGCAGGCCCTGCTGGCCAGCCTCTTTGGGCTGAACGTCTACACCCTGCGACTGGCCTCTGCCCTGGCGGGCATTGTGGCGGTTCCGGCCACCTACCTGCTCCTGCGCACCCTGCTGCGCCAGGGCAGCCGGGCGATAGCCCTGTTCACCAGCCTGGCCCTCTGCCTGAGCCTGTGGCACATCCACTTCAGCCATTACGGCATCCGGGTCATCACCATGCCGGTCATCTTCAGCGGCCTCTTCGGCCTCTACTGGCTGGGCCACCATGGCAGCAGCCGGCGGGTGCGCCTCGCAGCCTATGGGCTGGCCGGCGTGCTGGCGGGCCTCAGCGTGTGGACCCATCCCACCGGCCGCTTTGTGCCCTTTGTGCTCATCCTCTACACCGCCTGGCTCTGGTGGCGTTCACCGGCCCACCGCCGGCTGCACCTGGACAGCCCGGTGGGTGGGTTGCTGCTCACGGGCGCGGTGGCGTTCCTGGTCTTCCTGCCCCTGGGGCTGGAATTCTACCGCCACCCGGAATTCTTCTTCGGCCACGCCTCGGAGGTCTCGGTCTTTGCCCCCCGGGTGGGCGGCGATGCCCCCTGGCGAGTGCTGATGGGCAACTTCTTCCGGGTGCTGGGGATGTTCAGCGTGGCTGGCGACCGGGAATGGACCCACAACCTGGCCGGGCGCCCGGTCTTCGACCCGCTGATGGCCATCCCGTTCTACATCGGCCTGATCCTCTGGGCAGAGCGCCTGTGGCGGCGTCGGGGAGAAGCCGGGGATGTGGATGCCCTGGCACTGCTGGCGCTGTGGGCGGGCATCATGCTCTTCCCCTCCATCCTCAGTGAAGCCGCGCCCAACTACTCCCGTACCCTGCCCGCCCTGCCCGCGCTCTTTGTACCGGTGGGGCTGGGCCTCCACTGGCTGTGGGAACGGCGGCATCCGGTGCCCTGGCTGGGCCCTGCCCTGGTGGCCGTGATCGTGCCCGTCAGCGGTGGGCTGGCGGCCTACGACTATTTTGGCCGCTTCGCCAACAGCCCGGAAGTGTACTACATGTACGACGCCGAGAAGCTGGATGCGCTGGCCTACCTGGCCGAGCTGACCGGCGACAACCAGGTCTACCTCTCCCAGCTTTGGGGCGACATGCACGCCACCGTCTTCTACCTGCGGGGCAACCTGGGCATCAAATCCCTGGACACCACCGACACCCTGGTGCTGCCGCCGCCAGGCCAGGGCGCGGTCTACGCCTTTCCACCCGAGCAGAAACGCCGGGCGGAACGGCTGGCCGAAAGCTGGCCCGCGCTGCGCCTGGACGTGGTGCCAGACCGCTATGGGGAGCCCCTGCTCTACACCCTGGCCCTCCGGCCCGAGGACGCCCAGGAATGGCCGGCCCCCTACGAGCCCACCCAGACCCACACGGCGGCGTTCCAGGGCGCGCCCACCCTGCTGGGCATGCGGCCGGAGTCGGATGCTCCGGCCCTGCGCCTGTACTGGCGAGCCGACGAGCCCATGGGACAGAGCCTCACCTCCTTCGTCCACCTGCTGGACCAGGACGGACACCGGGTTGCCCAGATGGACAAATTGCCGGGCAACGGCAGCTACGCCACCATCCACTGGACGCCCGGCGAACGAGTCATCGACCGCTATCCGTTGAATGTGCTGGATCTCTGCGCCGGTGGGGAAACCCTTCGGGTGCAGGTGGGTTGGTACCAGGCGGGCGTGGAGGGCGCCCTTGATGCGCAGCCCCTCCGCCGGGCCGATGCGCCGGGCCATACCGCCCTCGCCGGCCAGATGACCCTGCCCTTCATCGGCCAGCCGCCAGCCCAGATGGAGCCGCCCGTCCGCCTGGATCTGCCCTTGCGGGAGGACCTGGCGCTGGTGGGCTATGGGCTGACGGGCGAGGATCTCCAGGCCGGCGCGCCGGTCACCCTGGATCTCTACTGGCACAGCACCCGGCCAGCCGATGCCCCGCCCCCCACCGAAGAACCCGTGACCCTCTACCTGGCACGGACAGGGCAACGGGAGGTGCTCTGGGAGGGACAGCTGGCTCCAGAGGGATATTGGGCCGCCGGCGAGGTTCTCTGCCGCCGGCTGCGGCTGCGCCTTCCCGCAGAGGCAGCGCCCGGGACCTATCGCCTGGAGGTGGATCTGAATGAAGCCCGCTCGCCAGATCCTACGCCCCTGGCCGACCTGACCCTGGGGCCGTCCACCCGCCTGTTCCAGCCACCGGCATTGACCCTGTCCACGGAAGCCATCCTCGGCGAGCCCGACGGCAGCCACGGCCAGGCCAGGCTGCTAGGCCTGGCGACGCTGGACTGGCAGTCGCCCCAGGAGAACCCGGCCGGCGCGCCCTCGCTGGCCGTGGACCTGGTGTGGGAAGCTCGCTCGCCGTTTCCCAGCAGCTACAAGGTCTTCGTCCACCTGGTGGACCAGCACGGCCAGATCGTGGCCCAGTCGGATGCAGTGCCGGGCCCCGACTACCCTGTCACCCGGTGGCTGCCCGGGGAAGTGGTGGTGGACCGGCACATCCTGGCCGTGTCCGGGGAACTGCCGCCGGGCCGCTATCAGCTCTTTGCCGGCCTGTACGACCCGGTGAGCGCACAGCGGCTCCCGGCCTACGACGGGACGGCGCAGCGCCTGCCCGACGACCGGGTCTCCCTGGGCGAGGTGACCTGGCCGCCTGCCGCGCCGTGAGGGCTTGCAACCGCAGAGAGCATCTACAGATTTTACAGGTGAATACAGGCTGACCATGACCAAACCGATCCTGTTACTGGCCCTGGAGGAGGGCCGACTTTCCGAACAGCATCTGGCCCGGCTGCGGGAACTGGCGCCGGGCTACGAAGTGATTCAGAGCCGAGACGAAACCGAGATTCGGGCCCTCATCCACCGCATCGAAATCGTGGTGGGGGACATCCCGTGGGAGCTGCTGGGCGAGGCATCCCGGCTGCGTTGGGTGCAGCTCTGGGGTGCGGGTGCGGACTGGCTCATGCGCTATCCGGAGGCGGCCCGGCATCCGTTCATCCTCACCAACGCTTCGGGTGTCCATCCTATCCCCATCAGCGAACACATCTTCGCCCTGCTCCTGGCCCTGGCCCGCCGCCTTCCCCAGGCCTTCCGGGCCCAGCAAGCCCACCGCTGGGAATCGCCCGATTGGGACGATGTCTTTGAGCTGGCGGGCAAAACCCTGGTGCTGGTGGGCGTGGGCGCCATCGGGGAGCGGACCGCGCAGGTGGCCCGGGCGCTGGGCATGGCGGTGGTGGGCGTGCGCCGGGACCCGACCCGCCCGGCGGCGGGCGTGGAGCGCATGGTTTCGCCCGACCAGCTGTTGGATGTCCTGCCGGAGGCCGACTTCGTGGTCATCACCGCGCCGTTGACGCCGGAAACCCGGGGACTCATCGGGCGGGAAGCGCTGCGGGCCATGAAGCCCACCGCCTGCATCGTTAACATTGGCCGAGGCGCCATCATCCAGGAGGAGGCCCTGATCCAGGCGTTACAGGAAGGCTGGATCAGGGGCGCAGGTCTGGATGTGGTGGCCACCGAGCCCCTGCCGGCCGACTCTCCCCTGTGGGATATGGAAAATGTGATCATCACGGCCCACTACGCGGGTAAGACGCCCTGCTACGACGAGCGGGCTTTCGCCATTTTGGAGGACAATCTGCAGCGTTTTCTGGCCGGCCAGCCCCTGCGCAACGTGGTGGACAAGCAGGCCGGGTATTGACCCGCACAGGAGCCGGATACCCCGGGGAAGGGCGGCTGCGAAAAGGAGGTCACGATATGGCAGAACTGGATCGATTTCGAGGTGCGCTGTTGGGCCTGGCCTGCGGCGATGCGGTGGGCACCACGCTGGAGTTCCAGCCCCGGGGACATTTCGAACCCCTGACAGACATGGTGGGAGGTGGGCCATTCCACCTGGCACCGGGCGAATGGACCGACGATACCTCCATGGCCCTGTGTCTGGCCGCCAGCCTGGTGGCCTGCAACGGCTTCGATGCCCGGGACCAGATGGATCGCTACGTGGCCTGGATGCAGCAGGGCTACATGAGCAGCAACGGACGCTGCTTCGACATCGGCATCACCGTCTCCACCGCCCTCCGCCGCTACCTGGCCACCGACGACCCCTTCAGCGGCTCCGCCGATCCCCTCAGCGCCGGCAATGGCTCCCTCATGCGCCTGGCCCCGGTGGCTCTGTTCTTCTACCCCAACCTGGAGGCCATAGTCCACTATGCGGGGGAGAGCTCCCGCACCACCCACGGCACGGCGGAATGCGTGGACGCATGCCGACTGTTCGCGGCCATGCTCTACAAGGCCCTCGCCGGAAAAGACAAAGAGACCATCCTCGCGCCGCCCCACCTGCCCGCGGAGACAACGGGCCCGGCAGGGCTGGCCCCCAAGATTCAGGCCATCGCCGAGGGCAATTACCGGGACAAGGCCGAGGCCGAGATCGTGGGCAACGGCTACGTGGTCAACAGCCTGGAAGCCGCGCTCTGGTGCTTCTGGCGGACAGACAGCTACCGGGAGGCGATCCTGCAGGCGGCAAACCTGGGCGACGACGCAGACACCACCGCGGCCATCTGCGGCCAGCTGGCCGGCGCCTACTACGGCGCATCCGCCATCCCGGCCTCGTGGCTGGAGCGGCTGGCCCTGCGTGACCAGATCGAGGAGCTGGCTGCCCAACTTTACCAGGTGGCTGCGGAGCGGGAAGGAGATAAAGGAGGGAGGAGGGTAGACAGTAGAGGGTAGACAGTAGACAGTAGACAGTAGACGGTAGACGGTAGATGGTAGATGGTAGATGGTAGATGGTATGGGGGAGATGGCGGACAGAGGGGATGGGTTTGTGATAAAATTGTGCCAGGAGGCGTAAAGACGCCCAGGAATCAGATGGTACATCGTTGTGGAATAGGGGTGCAAAAGGCCTCTTTGGGCCCGAGGAGAGCATGGCTGAGAGGGGGCCATGAGGAGGGACGCCATGAACGAATCCACCCATTCGACCCGTGTGTCAGATGCCACATCGAGCCGGGTGTGGACGGAGATTCGGCAACGGATGGAGGAGCGGCGAGCTCGGGTGCGCCGGCTACAGCGGAAGGCGCGGCTGGCCTCCCTGGGCCTGTTGGGCCTGGCCCTGGACACCGCCCGCACAGCCTGCCGGGAAGGCCAGGACTGGCTCGACCGGGCTGAGGCCCGGGGTGAAGCCCTGGAGCAGGAGCTCCATACCCGGCTCCAGGCCATGGGCCCGTGCGGCCGGGCTGTGGATGAACTGTTGACCTGCCTGGGCATGGCGCCGGCTGCGCGCCAGCCGGCTGAAATCCCCATCGCGCCGGCCGAAACCCCACCCTTCCCTGACTACGATGACCTCACCGCACCCGAGATCCTCCAGCGCCTGGATGCCCTGGATGCGGACGGGCTGGCCCGGCTGCGACGCTACGAGGCGGCCCACAAGCAACGGGTCACCATCCTGCGGGCGGTGGATGAACGGTTGGGCGGGAATTTGAAGATTGAAGATTGAAGATTGGGATGATTCGAGGCGAGCTGCGCGGCCGTTGACTTTCGTCCGGCCCTGTGATAGACTCGCGCCCACATATGGCGAAAGGCGATGACAGGGAGAGGTTGCCCGGCCTTCCCGGCGCCCAGAGAGCGACGCCACCGGCTGCAAGCGTCGCCGTCGGCCCCGGGCAATGACACCCTCGAGCCGACCGGTGAACGTGCGGCAAAGCTGTCGTGAAAAGCTGTCGTGATCAGTAGCCGGGATCCGGGTGCGCCCGTTATCGCGCCACGGCCCGCTATCGGCAATCTGGCTGGTAGGGCCGGCTGAGGCTCCAGCGCGGAGCGAATGGTGGTGGCACCACGGGTGGCTTTGGCCCTCGTCCTCCAATGGACGGGGGTTTTTTATTTGGCGCAAGGAGCTGGGCGGATGGTCCAACCCGGCTGTTTACGGCGGCGCGGCCCAGCGATCGATTCAAGGAAGGAGACATTCCCATGGCGAGCAGCGCTTCACCGATTCGGGTACGCACCCACGAAATCCTGACCCACGTGGGCGAACGGGTCATCCTGCAGGGCTGGCTCCACAACCTGCGCCGCCTGGGCGGGGTCAACTTCATCATCCTGCGGGACGGCTGGGGGACGGTTCAGGCCGTCACGGAGGACGAGGCCGACCTGGCACCGCTGCTCCAGGAAGGGCTGGGCGTGGAGACGGTGATTCGGCTGACGGGTACGGTGGTGGCCACCCCCCAGGCGCCCGGCGGCGTAGAGCTCCATCAACCCGAGCTGGCGGTGATTACCCCGGTACAGGAGGCGCCGCCCCTGGCCCTCAACAAACGGCGGCTCCGCGCCGCGCTGCCCACCCTGCTGGACCACGCCGTCATCGCCAACCGGCACCCGTCCCGCCGGGCTGTCTTCCGACTGGCGGCGGGCCTCATGGCCGGCTTTCGGGCGGCCCTCGCTGACCGGGGCTTCACCGAGATCCAGACGCCCAAGATTGTGGCCTCCGCCACCGAAAGCGGGGCCAACGTTTTCACCATCGACTATTTCGGCCGGCCCGCCTACCTGGCCCAGAGCCCCCAGTTCTACAAACAGATCATGGTGGGCGTCTTCGAGCGGGTCTATGAAGTCGGTCCCGTCTTCCGGGCAGAGCCCCACGACACGGCCCGTCACATCAATGAATACGTCAGCCTGGACGCGGAATTCGGGTTCATCCAGGACCACTTCAGCGTCATGGCCCTGCTGCGAGAGGTCCTGGCCCACATGTTGGCGCACCTGGCCGAGGCATACGCGCCCGAGCTGGCCCTCCTCCAGCTCAGCCTGCCGCCGGTGCCGGCCACCATCCCCCACATCCACTTCGCCGATGCCCAGGAGCTCATCTTCCAGCGCCACGGCGTGGATGTGCGGGGCGAGCCGGACCTGTCCCCCCAGGACGAACGGTGGTTGGGCGCCTGGGCACAGGCCGAACATGGCAGCGACTTCCTGTTTGTCACCGGCTATCCCATGGCCAAACGCCCCTTCTACACCCATCCCGATCCCAATCGGCCCGGGTATTCCAACTCCTTCGACCTCCTCTTCCGGGGCGTGGAGCTGGTCACCGGCGGACAGCGACTGCACCGTTACCCGGATTATCTGGCCGCGCTGGAGGGAGCCGGGCTGTCGCCCGAGCCATTTGCTACCTACCTGGAGGCGTTCCGCTACGGCATGCCACCCCACGGCGGCTTCGCCATCGGCCTGGAACGGCTCCTGATGCAGTTGCTGGATGCGCCCAACCTGCGCCTGACCACCCTCTTCCCCCGGGACATGACGCGCCTGGCGCCATGAGGCACCCGGGCGGGCACCGATTCCCGTAGGGGCGGGCGTCCCGTCCGATGTCGCCGGCCGCGAAAGGGCGCGGCTTCCAGCCGCCCGATGGTGTCAGGCCCCGGCAGGTGAAGGCGCGGCAACGGATGCGCAATATGTAGGGGTGAATCATGATTCGCCCCGCCTACGAGGGGGCGACGATGGGTGGTAGGGTCCTATGCTTTACGGGGGCCGATGCCGGTGGTATACTCATAGCCATTCATGCACATGTCCATGGTTTGGACTAGATGGGAGATACCATGCCGATCAGCACATCATCCTTCGGCGATGAGCGGGACAGCCGCTACAACGAGTACGAAAAGACCGATCTCTATGACCAGGAGACGCTGGACTTTCCCGGCCTGAGCGCCGCCATGGCCGAGTCCTTCCTGAAGAAGCTGGGCGGTGGTGTGGCCGAAAAGGAATGCCGGGTGGAGGGAGTGGGCTGGAACGCCACCATCCATCCCCGAGAGGACGGCGTGGCTGTGGAGTTCGATGCCCACGAGGAGCTGTTGGACGACCTGATCCGCCGCTTCGAGTTGATGGCCGAAAAAGCCAGCGGTTAGTACCAGGAGGCGTAAGCGCGCCCCGAAATCAGATGGTACGTCGCAGGCGGGTTCACGCGCTTCACGATTGGTCACGATACGTCCGACCAGGAAGCCGGACAGGGGTGCCTGCACCGCTGTCACGCAAGGAGGCGTGACCCGCGGCACTACCACGTACCATCCACAATGGGCCTCCCCTCGCCCGGTCAGCCCATCCGACACCCCCAACCTGACAGAAGGACATCACCGGAAGCGGATATGCGCAAGTGTACCGTACGGGCAGGCAGCAACATCGCCTTCATCAAGTACTGGGGCGTGGCCGATCCCGCCCTCAACCTGCCCCTAAGCAACTCCATCAGCATGACCCTGGCCGATGCCTACACCGTCACCACCGTGGCCTGGGAGGAGCGCCCGGCTCAGGCTCGGGGTGAAGCCCCGGACGAAATCGTACTGGATGGCGTGCGCCTGGAGGGGGAAGCAGCCCAACGCATCGTGGCCCACCTGGATCGCCTGCGGGCCCTGGCCCAGGTGGACTGGCGGGCACGGGTGGTCAGCCAGAACAACTTTCCGGCGGCCGCGGGCATTGCCAGCTCGGCCAGCGGCTTTGCCGCCCTGACGGTGGCCGGCTGCCGGGCCTTGGGCCTGGAGCTGAGCCCGACCCGGCTTTCGGCCCTGGCCCGCCGTGGCAGTGGTTCTGCCTGCCGCAGCATCTTCGGTGGCTTCGTGGAATGGGAGCAAGGCCACGACGACACCACCAGCGTGGCCCGTCCGCTCTTCCCGGCCGAACACTGGGACCTTCACGACGTGGTGGCGGTGGTCAGCCGCGCGGCCAAGGCGGTCAGCAGCGCCGGCGGTCATCAGGTGGCCGCCACCAGCCCCTTCAACGCAGCCCGCATTGCCAGCCTGCCGCCCCTGTTGGCCACAGTGCGCGACGCCATCGCAGCGCGAGACATCAGCCGGCTGGGACCTGCCATCGAACAGGATGCGCTGGCCATGCACGGGGTGATGATGACCAGCCACCCCAGCCTCCTCTACTGGCAGCCCGGCACCGTGGAGGTGCTCCATGCGGTGCGGCGCTGGCGCCAGGAGGAAGGGCTGGCCGTCTATTTCACCATCGACGCCGGCCCCAACGTGCATCTGATCTGTGAACAGGACCAGGTTGGCCCGGTGGTCCAGCGGCTGCAACAACTGGCCAGCGTCCAGCAGATCCTGGTCAGCGGCCCGGGCCCTGGACCGGTGGAATTGGATGAACACCTGTTTTGATGGCGCCCGCTCTCTTCACTGGGCGCATCCGCCCATGCGGCGTCGTCTCGTCTGGATCGACATCCTCCGATGCCGACTCCGCGTCATGAGGGTGGCCCGTATGCGAAAGTCTTGGGCCGATGATTGAAATCATCGGCTGGCACACCACAAGTGCGTTGAAACGCACTCCACGGGGCAGATTGCACCCGGATTGAATCCGGAAAGATCCTTTGATTCTGATTAAGGAGAGGAACCCCATGAGCAAGCTGCCGGGCGGTGCCCTGGCCAGCCGTCCCCTCCACTTCTTTTGGATCGCCGATTGTTCCGGCTCCATGGGGGTGGACGGCAAGATCCAGGCGCTGAACAACGCCATTCGGGAAGCCATCCCCCACATGCAGCAGGTCGCCCTGGAGAACCCCAACGCTCAGGTCCTGGTGCGGGCCATCGCCTTCGCCCACGGTGCCCGCTGGCATGTGGCCCAGCCCACCCCGGTGGCCGACTTCCGCTGGCCCGATCTGAAGGCGGGCGGCGAGACCGACATGGGCCAGGCCCTGCGCCTGGTGGCCGAGCAGCTCCGGGTGGAAGCCATGCCCGCCCGGGCTTTGCCGCCGGTCCTGGTCCTGATTTCCGACGGTCAGCCCACGGACAATTTTGACGCCGGGCTCCAGGCGCTGATGGAACAGCCCTGGGGCAAGAAGGCCGTGCGCATCGCCATCGCCATCGGCGACGACGCCGATCTCAGCATCCTGCAAAAGTTCATCGGCCACCCCGAGTTCCAACCCCTCCAGGCCAACAACGCCGATACCCTGGTTCGCTATATCCGTTGGGCATCTACCGAGGTCCTCAAGTCTGCCTCTTCGCCAGCCAGCCAGGCCACCACGGCGACAGCCGCTACTAATGTTCCCCTGCCCCCGGCACCGGACGCCGGCACCCTGCCGGAATCGGCGGAAGACGTCTGGTGAGGTAACCGGAGGCCCCTGTATGTACCCGGCCGGCAGCCAGTGGTGGGTCCTGGGCCAGAGCGTGCGCGGGGCACGCCATCGACGGGGCCACAGCCCCAACCAGGATGCCCTGGCCCGGCTGCACCCGGGACCGACGTCCCAGGCCCTCCTGGCTGTGGCGGACGGCCACGGCAGCCCCCGCTATCGGCGCAGCCACCAGGGCGCCAAGCTGGCCGTGCAGGCGGCCATCCGTGGCCTCCACGAGTTTGTCACCTCCCACGGGGCGGTGGAGAACTTGTCTACCCTCAAGCGAGGAGCCACCGAACCACTCCCCAAACGCATCGTCCACCTCTGGCAGATGGCAGTGGCCGAACATCTGGCTGTCCATCCGCCGTCCACGGACGAGCAGGCACCTTCCGCCCATGCCCTCTACGGATCCACGCTCCTGGCCGCGGCCGTCACGCCCCGCTACCTGCTCCTGCTCCAACTGGGCGACGGGGACATCCTCATCGTCGACGACGCCGGCCAGGTCAGCCGCCCGCCTTTCCCGCCGGATCCGCGCCTGCTGGGGAACCAGACCATTTCCCTGATCGATGAGCGGGCCTGGGCCGAGTTTCGGGTGCACTTCCAACCCCTGGCGGACCATCCGCCGGCCCTGGTGCTGCTGGCCACCGATGGCTATGCCAACGCCTTCGCCACCGAGGCCGATTTTCTCCAGGTGGGCACCGACCTGCTGGCAGCCATCCGGCAGGAAGGGCCACGCAAGGTCCAGCAGCGGCTGGCCCACTGGCTGACCCTCACGTCGGAGCAGGGCAGCGGTGACGACATCACCGTGGGGCTGCTCTACCGGGCTGGCTGAACTTCGGGTGGACATGACAGCCCGTCCCTCCGGCAGGAAGATTTGGCGCTATAGCCGGAGTGTGATATGCTGGCTCAGCCATAGTGGACATCGATCTGCAAAATGGCAACGGTGACGGTCCCTCGACCGAGAAAGGAGGCGTAGCTATGGAAGTTGTAAATCGCCACGCGCTTGCAGCCCTAAATGAAATGCGCCTATCGGTCGTGAGGAGACCTCGCCCCCACGCTCTGACATAACCCCCTACAGATTGAACCGGCAGCCGACCGGGGATACAGAGAAAAGACGGGGTCCCTCCCCTGCGGGGAAGGAATGGCCGCGGGCGCATGGCGTTCGCGGCCTGTTGCATTGGGCAACGGCCCTGCCAGGCCTGGGCGCCAGCTGCCGACGACGACGCAAGTCGCGTCGGCCCCTCTCATCACCTTGTGCCAGACCTGACAGAGGAAGCGACCGTGTCTACACAACAACCACCCAACAGGGACCCCCGCGCAGAAAGCCCGGAAAAAGATTTCCAATCCGGGCCAAAGGGTGTCCCCGAGGATTCGTTTGAAGAAGGTTCGTTTGAGGATCTTGGGCAAGATCCAGATCAAGATCCATACGTCGAATATGCCCGCCAGTTTGATCCGGATTGGGCCGCAGCCATGGAAGATGCCCGACCTCGCCGACGAAAGGCCCGGAAGAGCCGGCAACAGATCGTGGCCGAGCTAGCCGAGGAGGCCGCGGGCCTGGAGGCGGGGTTCCACATCACCTACCGGCCTGCCCGCTATGAAGCCACGTGGCTGCTGGAGTCCCTGCGCCCGTTCTACGACCAGGGCGTGCTCCGGGATGTCCTGGCCCAGATCAAAGGAGGCAAGGAGGCCAGCGTCTATCGCTGTCAGGCCGACCCCTCCACGGGCCTGGAGCTGGTAGCGGCCAAGGTATACCGGCCGCGCCAGTTCCGCAACCTGCGCAACGACAAAATCTACCGGGAAGGGCGCCAGATCTTGAAGGCGGATGGCCGGCCGGCCAAGAAGAACGACCACCGCATGATGCGCGCCCTCCAGAAGAAGACCGACTTCGGCGCGCAGGTCGCCCACACCTCGTGGCTCATGTACGAATACACGACCCTGGAGCAGCTATATCAGGCCGGGGCGTCCGTGCCTCGTCCCCTCGCGGTGGCGGAGAATGCCATCCTGATGGGCTACATCGGGGACGAACGGCGGGCCGCGCCGACCCTCCATGAGACGGTGCTGACGGCCGACGAGGCACCTCGCCTCTTCGCCGAGACCCTGCGCAACGTGGAACTGATGCTGGAGTATGGCTTCATCCATGGCGACCTGTCGGCCTACAACATTCTGTACTGGGAAGGGCAGATCACCCTGATCGACTTTCCCCAGGTCACCAGCCTCCACGCCAACAGCAACGCCCGCTCCATCCTCCGGCGGGATGTGGAGCGGATCTGCGACTACTTCGCCCGCTACGGGCTGGACGCCAACCCCCAGGAGCTGGCCGCCAGCCTCTGGCAGCGGTATACCCGCATCACGCCCAACGACCTGCTGGCGGACTATTCTCGCCACGAAGCAGAGGAGGAAACGTAAGAGTACGCGGGGCATTGTCCCGTCTGAATTGATTCACACGCACGCACCATGGACCATGCCTTTACGCCTCACCAGCCATAGCGTTCCGGACCCCAAGGCCGGGTGGTGAGCTCCTGGCGGAGCATCACCACCTGCCGGTCCGGGACGTCCTCGTAGAGGACGACGCCTGGGCCCACGCAACTGTAGACCCCCACCCGCCGCCCCGGCATGATGATGGCGTTGACGCCCGTCCGGCAGAAGTCGCCGAAGTAGGCGGCATTGGCCCCGTGGAGGGGCGTCTCCTGCCGCCCACGCACCCGCCAGACGGTCTCGCCGTCGTCGAAGCGCAGGTTGCCGCAGACGGTGGCCGCGCCAAAGTCCACCGCTTCCCCCACCACGCCCCAGATCTCGCAGTAGTGGTAGCAGTAGACCCGGTCCAAAGCCACGCCGCTGAACTCGGCGCCGTGGCCGTAGACCCCACGCGCGCCCACGGTGGTGTGCCCGCCGATCAGGCAGTAGTCCCGAATCCGGGTTCCAGGGCCGACCGCCACCGGCCCGTCCAGGATGGCGCCGTTGATGACGCTGGCCCCATCGCCCAGCCAGAGGTCGCCCCGGATGCTCACCCGGTTGCCGATGACGCAATTCGCGCCCACTGCCAGCCGCCCCTGGATCTCCGCACCATCGTGGATGCGCGCCGTGGGATGGATCACCTCCCCCACCATCTCCCGGGCCATGGCATCCATCACCTGCCGGTTGGCTTCCAGGATGTGCCAGGGCTTGTCCAGGTCCACGTGGTAGCCCGGCGCTTCCACAGCCAGCACCGGCTCGCCGTCATCGATCATCATTTGCAGCGACTGGGCCATCTCCGCCTCCAGGGGAGGCATGCCTCCCACCGGCACCTGCCGCATGATCCCAGGATTATCCCGGAAGTAGGGGAGCGCGGCGGCGCGCAGGGCATAGACGCCACACAGACGAAATGAGCCCCCGCGACTGTGACCTTCGACCCCCAGAAGCCGTTCCCCTTCCGGGAAGGCGACGAGCCAGTCCTGAGGACGTTCCGGCCCCAGCGGCTGGATCAGGGCTGCGGCCAGGGGTCCCTCTTCCTGAAAGCGGATGAGCAGCCTGGCCAGGTTGCCGCGGTCGGTGGCCACGTCGCCCGACACCACCAGGCAGTCCTGGTCCAGCGCCTGGAGGCCCAGCAGCGCAGCCGTGGCCGTGCCCGTGGGCTCCGGCTGGCGGACGTAGACCGGCTGGATGGGGGCAGTGCGCAGGGCGGCGCGCACGCTGGCCTCCCCCGGGCCCACTACCACGGCCACCCGTTCGATACCCAATTGGACAAGATCATCCACGAGCCGGCGGACCAGGGGCACGTTGACAATGGGGAAGGCGGCCTTCTGACGTACCACGTTGTAGGGCCAGAAGCGGGTGCCGCGTCCTGCGGCCAGCACCACCGCGGCCCGGATGGGCTCAAGGCGCATCGGCATCTTGCTCCAGAGTTGTCTGAATGAGGGTCACCGTATGCTGGATGAGATATGCATCTCCCCGGGCGTGGCTGCCCATCAGGACAATGGCCCGGACTCCTGGCCCGTCAAAACGGTGAATCCAGGGGAAGAAGTTGGATTGCGCCATGGGTCCCTGTGATAAAACCGTGTTATAATGGCAGCGTACTGGCCCCATCGGATGGCTTCAGCCGGTGGCTTCGAAGCCCCGCACAGAAAGAGGAGAGCCATGCACCGTATTCCCGTCCGGCAGATCATGCAGACGACCGTTGTGACTGTTCATCCCGATGCCCTCATCGCCGACGCGGCCCAGTTGATGGAAGATTTCAACGTGCGCAGGCTCCCGGTGGTGGACGACGAAGATCACCTGGTCGGCATTGTCACCGACAGCGACGTGCGGGAAGCAGAAATGGCGGGCAGCGTCATGAGCACCTATGAACCCGGCGTCGACGTAGAGTGGCTCACCGTGGCCGACATCATGACGCCGGAGGTGATCACCATCGGACCGGATGCCACCGTGGGTGAGCTGGCTGCCATCCTGGCGGAACACAAGGTGGGCGGCGTGCCGGTGGTGGTGCCGGACGCCGCCGCGCCCAGGTATGTTCACGTGGTGGGGATCGTCACAGAGGTGGACATCTTTTCCATGATTGCCGCCGCCTGGAAGGCAGAGAGCCAGGCCCAGGTCTGAAGACTCAGATGGGCAACGGCGTGGAGGAGCGGATGCGGGCCACGATCTGGGGGAGCTGCTCCAACACGTAGGCCACATCCTCCGGCGTGTTGCTGTGCCCCAGGGTCAGCCGCAGGCCGCCCACCGCATCCCGAGGTGGAACGCCCATGGCCTCCAGCACGTGGCTGGGCCGATGGGAGGCACTGGTGCAGGCGCTGCCGCTGCTGGCAGCCACGCCGGCCAGATCCAGGCCAATCAGGACGCCTTCGGCTTCCACCCCCTGGATGACGAAGCTGGCGTGGGAACAGATGCGCTCCCGGCGCGATCCGGTCAGCCGGGCCCCGTCCACCGCCTCCAGAATGCCCCCGATGAGCTGGTCTCGCAACACCTGCAACCGCTCTGTCTCCTGGGGACGCTCCGCCTCCGCCAGGGCCAGGGCCTTGGCCATGCCCACGATGTAGGGCACATTTTCGGTGCCGGCCCGGCGACCGTTCTCGTGGCTGCCGCCGGTGATGAAGGGCAGGCAGGGCGTACCGCCGCGCAGGTAGAGGAAGCCCACCCCTTTGGGGCCATAGAACTTGTGGGCACTGCAGCTCAGGGCATCCACCTGGAGCTCATCCACCCGCAAGGGCAACTTACCGGCCGCCTGGACGGCATCGGTGTGGAAGGGGATGCCCCGCTCCCGGCATAGGGCGCCGATCTCGGCGATGGGCTGGATGGTGCCCACCTCGTTGTTGGCGTACATGACGGAGACCACCGCCACATCCTGGCCGTCGCCCAGGGCCGCGGCCACGTCAGCCGGGTCGACCCGTCCTTCGCCGTCCACCGGCACCAGGGTCAGCTCAAAGCCGAAGTGATCCCGCAGATCCTGGGCCGTGTAGAGCACCGCCTTGTGCTCCACCGGCGTGGTGACAATCCGGTTGGCGCCGGTGGCTTCCCGCCGGGCCAGGGCAATCCCACGGACGGCGGCGTTGTCGCTCTCCGTCCCACAGCTGGTGAAGATGATTTCGCTCGGGTGGGCCCCCAGGATCTCGGCGATGGTACGGCGGGCGGTAGTCAGGGCTACACTGGCCCGGCGTCCCAGGCTGTGGATGCTGGACGGATTGCCGTAGGCTTCGGTGAAGAAGGGCAGCATCGCCTCCAGCACCTCGGGCCGGACCGGTGTGGTGGCGGCATGATCCATGTAGATAAGACGACGATCTTGTGTAGTCACGGCGTTCAACCCCTTTTTGTCTATGCGAACCAGACGTTTCATCCATTGTAGCACGGCGCCATCGGGCGGGTCAAAGGCTTCCGCCCATGGGACCATGCTATATTTATGCCCGTTTGAAACCAGTAGATTCGATTGCCATTTAGTCAACAGGAGGCGATCATGGCAGATGTCATCGTTATCGGCGATGGGCCCGGCGGGCTGAGCGCAGCCCTCTTCCTGGCCAAGAACGGCAAGTCGGTCCAGGTTTTCGGCCAGGACGAGACGCCCATGCACTACGCCATGCTCTACAACTACCTGGGCATTCCCGAAATCAAGGGGAGCGATTTTCAGAAGATCGCCCGGGACCAGGTGACCAAGTTTGGCGCCACCCTCCACGACCAGGAGGTCACCCGGGTAGAACCCACCGACGACGGCTTCGTGGTCACCACCGCGGACGGCAGCCGCCATGAGAGCAAGTATGTGATCATCGCCGAAGGCAAAGGGCTGGAGCTGGCCGCCCAACTGAACCTCCCCCGTTCCCAAAGCGGTGTGGAGGTGGACCGCAACGGCCGCACCGCCATTGAGCGGCTGTACGTGGTGGGGCGCAGCACCCGCATCAACCGCAGCCAGGCCATCATCTCCGCCGGGGAAGGCGCCGCCGCCGCGCTGGACATTCTGTCCACTGAAGCGGGGCGGGATGTGCACGACTTTGACACGGTCAAGTAGGCCGGCCGGCAAAAACGATCCCCATGGAAACCATCATCACCGATAGCCCATCCCCCTACTGTTCTCACGTCTCCCGGGCCGTGGGCGAGCAAATCTTCGGCACCGCGGCCCGGAACACCCGGGTGTGGCTGGCGCTGGAGTATCCCCGCCCCTGGGGTGCCAAAGCCCTGGAGGAGAGCGACCTGCCCGCGCCGGTCAAGGAGCGGCTGGTCCACCTGCAGGCGCATGTACCCGGCTGTCGACTCCAGTTCATCAAACAGCAGGCCAATGGAGCGGCCGCGCCGTCCGGCATCCGCTGCTTCGTCGGCCTTTCCCGGGAGCAACGCTCCCAGCTCTACCAGATCCGGCTCCAGGAGTATGGAGAGCTCCTGTCCCTGGATCTGGCGGCCCTGGCCGCGGGCGAGCCTGTGGCCGGGGCAGAAGCCGTTCCAGGCCCCTTGTTCCTGGTCTGCACCAACGGCCGCCGGGATCGCTGCTGCGCCAAATTTGGCCTGCCCGTGTACCAGGCCATGGCCCACCACGCGGGTGCAGCCGTCTGGCAGACCACCCACACCGGCGGCCACCGCTTCGCCGCCACCCTGATCGCCCTGCCCGATGGCGTCTGCTACGGCTGGCTGACGCCCGAGGACGCGGTCCCCCTGGTGGAAGCCCACCGGCGGGAGCAGATCTATCGCCTGGATCGCTATCGGGGGCGCTCCTGTTACGGCCCGGTGGTCCAGGCGGCCGATTACTTCCTGCGCCGGGAAACCGGCCTCCTGGGGCTGGCCGACCTGCGCCTGGTGGACTGCCAGCCCGCGCCCGACGAACCGGACGTGTGGACGGTTCGCTTCGTCACCGCGACCGACGGCGCGCGCCATCAGCTGCGCCTGCGCCAGGAGCTGTCCCCCTTTGAACTGGCCCTGAGCTGTGGCAAAGAGGAAGCCGAGGCGGTGCCCCAGCATCGGCTCCTGGCCTGGGATGTGGAAAACCCCCGGTCGGCTTGACGGGTCCGCTTGCCGCTTCCTCCATTTTGACATCGATTGACATCCCGGGCCGCCGGAGCCCAGCAGGAAGCACGATCCTGTTGGTCCCCTGGCGGCCCGGCCATTTCAAGGCCCTTACAGACATCCGACAACCGGGGTTGAAATTGCCTTTAACCTCCTTTGCGCGCGCCGGTTAGTCCCCCTTCAGCACACCGTTCACCGCTGCCGAACCCACTCCCCGCCAAATTGGCCCGCAACGCTCCCCAAAATGATGGTAGGATCTCCCGCGGGTTTCTGCCCGACAAGGCCGGACAGACCGGCCGGCCTGAAGGCAAGGGGAGACTTCTGCCCGGGACCTCCTTTTCCCCGGGGAGATCTGGCGAGATGCGGTCTCCCATCCAAGAGCACAAAACCAACATGGGGAGTTATCCGTGATGCCGAAAACATATCGCAAGAGTGGACGAGAAAAAAGAAACCGGCTTTTCCGCCAGGCTCTGCTGTGGGGATGGATGGTTCTGCTGGTGGGTGGGTTGGTTGTTGGCTGTACCCCGGCGCAGGAAACCGGGCGCGAGGAGACACAGCCTGTCCCGGCAGCTTCAGCCGATGGGGAAGGGCGCCGGGTGGCCCACGCCATGGGCGAAACCCAGGTCCCATGCACGCCCCAACGGGTGGTCACCCTGGGCCAGGGGGCCACGGACGCCGTCCTGGCGCTGGGGTTGACGCCGGTAGGTGCCGTGGATCCCTGGGGTGGGAAGTGGTACGCCTACCTGGGCGACCGCATGGCGGACGTGCCTTCCGTGGGTAGCGAGACCGAACCCAACCTGGAGACCATTGTCGCCCTGGATCCGGACCTCATCCTCGGCAGCCGCCTGCGCCACGAGGCTATCTACGACCAGTTGAGCGCCATCGCGCCCACGGTCTTCGCCGAGACCATCGGCAAGGCCTGGAAGGAAAATTTCCAACTCTACGCCCAGGCCCTCTGCCGGGAGGAACAGGGCCAGGAGCTGCTGGCTGCCTGGGAGGCGCGCATCGCCGACTTTCAGGGCAAAATGGGCGAGCGCCTGCAGACCCGGGTATCGCTGGTCCGCTTCCGGGCCGATGAAGTGCGCATCTACACCACCGGCTTTCCCGGCTCTGTGCTGCGGGAGGCCGGCCTCTCTCGCCCCGAAAGCCAGCAGGTGGACGACTGGGAGAACGCGCCCCAGGTCATGACCCTGAGCAAAGAGCAGATCCCCCTCATGGATGGCGACATCCTGTTCTACATGGTCTCGGACTGGGAGAACAACGAAGGCAGCCAGATCCAGGCCGAGTGGACGGGACATCCCCTCTGGCAGACGCTCCAGGTCGTCCAACAGGGGGCCGTCTACCCGGTCAATGAAGAGCACTGGAACCTGGGCGGCGGCATCCTGGCCGCCAACCGCATGCTGGATGACCTCTACCGCTTCTTCCTGGGCGAAGAAGCCACGGAACCCGCGCCGGCCACCACGGCCTTCCCCGTCACCATCGAGCACAAATTCGGCACCACCACCATTCCCCAGGCGCCCCAGCGGGTGGTGACCGTCGGGTTCAGCGAACAGGATCCGGTCCTGGCCTTGGGCGTAAAACCTGTGGCCGTGCGGGAATGGTTCGGCGAACAGCCCTACGCGATCTGGCCCTGGGCCCAGGACGAGCTGGGCGACGCCACGCCCCAGGTGTTGCGCATGCCCTTCGGCGAATTGAACTTCGAAGCCATCGCCGCGCTCCAGCCGGACCTGATCGTGGCCACCCATGCCGGAATCACCCAGGAGGAATACAACCTCCTGGCCCAGATCGCCCCTACCCTGGCCCAATCGGCCGCTTACCCCGATTTCGGCATGCCCTGGCAGGAGCAGACCCGCATCATCGGGCAAGCGCTGGGCCGCCCGGAGCAGGCCGAAGCCCAGATCGAGAAAGTGGAAGCCCAGATCGCTGAAGCTGCCCAGCAGCACCCGATCCTGGCCGGCAAAACCGTGGCCTGGATCACCCCGGCTGGCGAGCCTGGACAGTTCTGGGTCGTAGGGCCGGACACGCCGCCCATGCGCTTCCTGACCGCCCTGGGCCTCTCCTATCCAGACGAACTCCGAGCCCTGGTGGGAGAGCTGGACTCCGCCCAGATCAGCAGCGAACGCTTGGACCTGCTGGATGTGGACGTGCTACTGGTGCGAGCTGCCAACGAGGAAGAACGGGCCGCCATCGAAGCAGATCCCATCTTCCAATCCCTGGGCGTATTCCAGGATAACCGCGTCATCTTCTTTGTCGGCGCCGATGACCCCATCTACGGCGCGCTCAGCTTTAGCACGGTGCTCAGCCTGCCCTATGCATTGGAAGAGCTGGTTCCTCAACTGGTCCAGGCAGTGGAACGTTCCTGATGGCGACCGTCACCACGACAGCCCCCCATCTACAAGATAGCACCTACTGCAATGTACTCGCCCGACAGAATGGGCTGGACCCGGGCGGCCACGCCGGCCATTTCGACGACGCCGTGCTGGTGGAAACGCCCTTGCCCTGGCGGCGGGATATCTACCAGACGGCCGGCCCACTGCCCCAGGAGCTGATTGACCTGCTGGCTTTGTGGTTGGAACGCTACCGTCAAACCGGAATCTACAACCACCGCCCGCTCCTGATCGCACCGGACCCCGACTATTCAGAACCCGGGTATCGACGTGTGATCTTCTACCGACGCCCACAGGAGCCCTGTGCCCACTTCCATAAGACCGAGTATTCGGTCCCGGAAGCGAAAGTGGGGCCGTTGCTCTGGGCACTCTTCCAGGATCGGGAGGGGTTGGCGGCCTTTGAACCCTACCGCCGGCCGGAAGCAGAGCGGCTGCGGGACCTGCTGGTCTGTACCCATGGGACAGTGGACGTGGCCTGTGCCAAGTTCGGCTATCCCCTCTACCGAAACCTGCGCCACGAAATCGCCAGCCCAGATCTGCGTATCTGGCGGGTGAGCCACTTCGGCGGCCACGTGTTCGC
The DNA here is from genome assembly GCF_006569185.2 of Litorilinea aerophila. Lineage (NCBI taxonomy): Bacteria > Bacillati > Chloroflexota > Caldilineae > Caldilineales > Caldilineaceae > Litorilinea > Litorilinea aerophila. Next base: position 88,143 of record NZ_VIGC02000011.1, read on the forward strand.
GCCCACCTTTCTGGATATGCCCACAGGCCATTACTGGGCCTACATGGATGTAGCGGAAAGCGAGGCTGTGCTCGGCCGCACCGGCGCTCCCGCCGCCCTGTACGGCCACTATCGAGGCTGGGCCGGTCTGCCGACAGGCTTTGCCCAGGCAGTCGAGCGGGAGATATGGCAACAGGAAGGGTGGCAGTGGTTTGACTATCCCAAGGCCTGCACCGTGTTGGAGCAGGATACGGACGGCGCTTCCCCCAGGTGGATGGTGATTCGAATGGACTTCCGGCGAACCGACGGTTCATCCGCCGGCTACCTGGCTCGGGTGGAAATTTCCCACACGGTGGAGACACGGCCCTCTACCCGCGGCGCCGATGCCTACGCCTACCCCCAATATGAAGTCTCCTGGCTGAAACTTGTGACGTGAAGTCCCCCAAAGGATCAAAATCAGGTGAAAGGTCTATAAAAAATGAATTCGCACAAAGTCTCCTACCAAACAAGGCGTCATCCACTGCTGACCCTGGGGCTGATCCTGCTGTTGCTGCTGGCCGGATGCGCAGCACCGGCTGCTCCGGACAGCGCCCCATCCCCCGCGCCCACTCCACTTACCGTGGACCATGCCCTGGGTGAAACGGAGATCCCCACCACGCCCCAGCGCATCGTTGCACTGGAGTGGACCTACGTGGAAGATCTGCTGGCGTTGGGTATACAGCCCGTGGGCGTGGCCGACATCGCCGGCTATGAAGAGTGGGTGCAGATCCCAGTGGAACTTGCCCCGGATGTCACCGACGTGGGCACCCGCCAGGCCCCCAATCTGGAGACCATTGCCGGCCTGAATCCCGACCTGATCGTCGCCCCAGCTTTCCGGATTGCCGACATTTACGAACAGCTGAGCGAAATCGCGCCCACCCTGGCCTTCGACGCCTACCCCACCGACCCCGAGCAAACCCAGTACGAGGAAATGCGCCAGACCTTCCTCACCCTGGCCGATGTGGTGAACCGACGGGCAGCAGGCGAGGCCGTCCTGGCGGAGATGGAAGACACCTTTACCGCAGCTAGACAGGCCATTGAAGCGGCCGGCCTGCTGGGCGAGCCCTTCGTCCTGGCCCAGGCCTTTGGGCAGGACACCGTCCAGGTGCGCCTCTTCACCGAAAACGCCCTCGCCGTCCAGATGGTGGAGCAGATCGGGCTGGAAAATGCCTGGGAAGATGCCACTTTCCAGCAGTACGGCTTCAGCACCGTCAGCGTGGAGGCCCTGCCGGATCTGGGCGACGTCCATTTCTTCTACGTGGTGCAGGAGGAGAATAACGTCTTCGCCCGGGAAGCCGTCCGTCCGGTGTGGGAGAGCCTTCCCTTTGTTCAGAATGGCCATGCCTATCCCCTGGGCGGAGACACCTGGCTCTTCGGCGGCCCCCTCTCGGCCCAGGTCCTGGTCCACGCCATCCTGGACGCCCTGGGCCTGGCGCTCCCCGCGGAGACGGCCTTCCCCGTCACCATCGAGCACAAATTCGGCACCACCACCATTCCCCAGGCGCCCCAGCGGGTGCTCTCCCTGGGCTACAACGACCAGGATCCCATCCTGGCTCTGGGGGTGGTCCCAGTGGCGGTGCGCTACTGGTTCGGCGATCCAGGCGATCAGATCTGGCCCTGGGCCGAGGAAGCCCTGGGCGATGCCCGGCCGGCCATCCTGAACATGCCCTTCGGCGAATTGAACTTCGAAGCCATCGCCGCGCTCCAGCCCGACCTGATCATCGCCGTTTCCGCAGGCATTGACGAGGAAGAGTACGCCCTCCTCTCCCAAATCGCGCCCACGGTGGCCCAGTCGGACGCCTATGTCAATTTCGGCACCCCCTGGCAGGAGCAGACCCGCCTCATCGGCCGGGCCCTGGGCAAGGAGGCCCTGGCCAACCGCCTGGTGGCAGAGATGGAAGCCCGCTTCGCCCAGGCCCGGGAAGCCCATCCGGAGTTCGTGGGGGCCACCGCGGCCATCGCCTCCCCGGCCGGGGAAGGGCAGTTTTTCTTCTCAGGCCCCCAGCACGAACGCCAGCGGGTCCTGACTTCCCTGGGCTTCGTGTTGCCAGAAGAGCTGGCCCAGATTGCGGGCGATTCGTTCTACGGCACCATCAGCGGCGAACGGCTGGACCTGCTGGACACCGACGTCCTCATCTGGACTGTGTCCAGCCCGGAACAGCGGGCCGCTATCGAATCGAACCCCCTGTACCAGCAGCTGGCCGTGGCCCGGGAGGGACGGCACATCTTCCTGGATACCTCCGGCAGCGGTGAGCTGGTGGGGCCGGCCCTGGTCTTCAGCAGCGTGCTCAGCCTGCCCCTGGTCTTCGACGAGCTGGTGCCCATGCTGGCCGAACGGCTCCAGCGTTAGGTGAAGGTGCCATGGGTGTGGTAACCACTTCTACCGCTTCGGGTGGGCTCCGCCTGGTCCGGTCCCGTGGCGGCCTGGTGGCCGGACTTGTGCTGGGTCTGGCGCTGCTGTTGGCGATCCTGCTGGCCAGCCTGGCCTTTGGCGCTGCGGAGATCCCCCTCCCCGAGGTCTGGGCTGCCCTCTTTGCCTTCGACGCCGGCGCCACCAACCATTTGATCGTGCGCACCTTGCGCGTGCCCCGGGCGCTGGTGGCGGCTTTGGTGGGGGCGTCCCTGGCCGTGGCCGGCGCCCTGGTCCAGGGTCTCACCCGCAATCCCCTAGGGGATCCAGGCATTTTGGGCATCAACGCGGGCGCAGCGCTGGGGGTGGTGGTGGCCGTCTTCCTCTTCCAGATCCACACCCTGTCCCTCTTTGCGCTCTTTGCCTTTGCCGGCGCGGCCTTGACCGCGACGGCAGTCTACGGGCTGGGCGCATGGGGGCGGGGTGGCCCCACGCCCCTGAACCTGACCATCGCCGGTGCGGCCCTGACGGCGCTGCTTTCGTCCTTCACCACCGCCATCCTGATCTTGAACCAGCGCACCCTGGAAGAAGTTCGCTTCTGGCTGGCCGGTTCGGTGGCGGGCCGGGATCTGGCGCTGTTGGCCCAGGTTGCACCCTACCTTCTGGCCGGCCTGATGCTGGCCTTTGGGCTGGGCCGCCAGATCACCACCATCACCCTGGGGGATGACGTGGCCCGGGGTTTGGGGCAGAACACCGCCTGGGTCAAGGCTCTGGCTGCGCTGGCGGTGGTGCTGCTGGCCGGTGGCTCCGTGGCGGTGGCCGGGCCCATTGGCTTCATCGGGCTGGTGATCCCCCACATGGTTCGTTTTTGGGTGGGCGTAGACTACCGCTGGGTGTTACCGTATGCCGCGCTGGCCGGCGCCATCTTCCTGCTCATCTCCGATGTGGCAGCACGGCTCCTGCTACGGCCTACGGAGCTGCCCGTGGGCGTGATGACAGCCCTCCTGGGCGGGCCGTTCTTCATCTATCTGGTGCGCTGGCGGGTGCGGAGGTAAACCGATGGGCAAACAGGTTGGACAGGAAAATACGCCAGCCCCCTGGCTGGTGGTCCGGGGTGGACGGCTGCCCCTCTCCGTCCGGCTGGACCGGCGGGTACCCTGGGTGCTGTTGGTGGGCCTTCTGGCCACGCTGGCCGTGATGGTGGTCAACATGGGCGTGGGCGAATATCCCATCCCACCGGTGGACGTGCTGAAGACGGTGCTCCACCTGCCCACAGGCAACAGCGACCACTCGTTCATCGTGAACACCCTGCGGTTGCCCCGCATGCTGGTGGCTGCCCTGGTGGGGGTAGCCCTGGGCCTGGCCGGCGCCATCCTCCAGGCGTTGACCCGGAATCCCCTGGCTTCCCCGGGCATCCTGGGTATCAACGCCGGGGCGGGCCTGGCCGCGGTCTCCCTGATTGTGCTCTTTGACCGTGTGTCAGCCAGCCTGCTGCCCCTGGCTGCGTTCGGCGGAGCGTTCCTGGTGGCCCTGGCCATTTACGGGCTGGCCTGGCGCGCCGGGGACTCCCCCACCCGCCTGATCCTGATCGGCATCGGGCTGACGGCCGTGGCCCAGGCCCTGACCACCCTCATGATCACCTTTGGGGACATCAACAACGTCCAGCGGGCGCTGGTCTGGCTGACGGGCAGCGTCTACGGTCGAACCTGGGACGAATTCTGGGCCCTGTTGCCCTGGCTTGTTCTGCTGGGGCCCGTCGCCCTGTTGCTGGCCCGGGACCTGGACGCCTTGAGCCTGGGCGACGAGGTGGCTCGGAGCCTGGGCAGTCCGGTGGATCTGCAGCGGGGAATCTTGCTGGGGGTGGTGGTGGGTCTGGCCGGCGCCGCGGTGGCAACGGCCGGGACCATCGGCTTCGTGGGGCTCATGGCGCCCCACATTGCCCGGCGGCTGGTGGGTCCTGGGCATCTGGGGCTGCTCCCCACGGCCGGCCTCACCGGTGCGTTTCTGGTGGTCACGGCTGATCTGGTGGGACGCACCCTGCTGGCACCCACCGAGTTGCCCTGTGGCCTGGTCACCGCCGCCATTGGTGCCCCCTTCTTTCTGTACCTATTGTGGCGCCAACGGTCGTGAAGGGTTCACCAAAAAGAAGTGCGTGACCGTTACCCACCCATCAGCCGAAACTGATAGGTTCCCCCGACGGATAACGGCCACGCAGGAACTACTATACCACCATCAAGAATTTCCTGCAAATTTGATTTAACGTTGCTGACAATTCATTACTACTGCAATCCAGCGGAATGCTTACGGCAGATATTCAGCGCGGCACTACCCCTGGTGGAAACCGTGGACAAACTTTGGCTGGGATCCACAGTTCACAATCGCCGGAGTTTGGCCATCGGATGCTGTAGGGGCGCTGCTTGCTGCGCCCGGCACGGACAGGGCATGTCACGGAGAGGGCGGCGCCCAGGGGGCTCCCGCCTCTGGGCCCCTGTCCCTACATCCTGCACCGACAAATGTGAAATATACCCTCGCCTTTTCGCCTTTTTTTGTCCTTGACGCAGACCTCATAGTATGATACATTACGTCTGCTTGGGAGCGCTCCCAAAACCACGCAAGGCATTCTTCGCATGACATTCCCAAGCACAGCTTAGTTGGAACATTACCCTATTTCTTCCACAAAGCGAAATATTTACAAGCTGTTCTCTTTTCATTGATTTGAAAAGAGAGACTCGCACAATAAACTGCGCTCTCTAAATCAGAATCTGGGATGCATTCTTCCCGCTTCCCAGGGTTCTGTTGACATCTCGCCTGGCAAAAAAGATAGCAACTGCGCCAAGAAGCAACCAAAAGACCTGTAGCAATACCCGATCAGGTACAGTGCCCCCAAAGAAACCTGGTTTTCAAGTTAAACGGCGTTTCACCGTACCTCGATCTCACAGGTTCTAAACCTTACGGACGATGACGAATGACTCTCGAAGAGATTGCTCGTCTGGCGGGTTGCTCGCGCTCAACAGTCTCGCGGGTGATCAACAATGATCCAAACGTGCGAGAGGAAACGCGGAAACGGGTGCTGCGTGTAATCAGGGAGCAGGATTTTCAGCCCAATCCTGCTGCGAGGGCGCTGGCAGGCCGTCGCAGCAGGGTGATTGGTCTGGTAATCCCACAGCCGCTCAGCACCATCTTCTCCGATCCTTATTTCTCGACATTGATCCAGGGCTGCGCAACGGCGTGTGATGAGCGTGGATACTATCTCATGCTTTCGTTGGTGTTGCGGCAGGCGGATGATACCTATCGATGGCTGATTCGCACTCGACACATGGATGGCTTGCTTGTCGCACCACCTCTGATGGACGATCCGTTTATCCCCCATTTGCTGGACAGGTGCCTTCCGCTTGTCATGATGGGTCGCATTCCGGGACGCGCAGACATCCCGACGGTGAATATTGACAACGTCAATGGGGCAAAGCTAGCGACTCAGCACTTATTGAAACTTGGCTATACACGGATTGCCACTATCACCGGAGCCATGAACCTGGTTGGCGCCATCGATCGCCTGGAAGGTTTTCTCAATGCGTTGCGGGAGGCAGGTATTGACCCTCCGGAGGAATATATCCAGGAAGGTGATTGGTCGGAAGCGAGTGGAAAGCGGGCCATGGAAAACCTGTTGCAGGTGACACCGCCTCCTCAGGCTGTATTCGCCGCCAGCGACAACATGGCCATCGGAGCAATCAAGGCGATCCAGGCAGCGGGGTTAAGGGTCCCCGACGATATTGCTGTGGTGGGATTCGACAATATGCCAATGGCCGCGATGGCCGATCCTCCCCTGACTACTATCAATCATCAGATTGAGCGAATTGGGTTTCTGGCAGCTACCACATTGATTGACAGATTGGAGACGCCTCCGGCCTGTATGTCGGACGGCGATGTTCAACATGTTTTATTGCAACCCGAGCTGGTCGTTCGGATGTCCTGTGGACAGTCGCTACAGCATGGGGTTGTTCCATAAGGGATAGGACCAAAGACCGCGTGTCCCGAGAGAAAGGAGGTGCAGGCTACCTACAGGTTCTGCCGCTTCTCGTAGATATCTATTCACCGTAACAGGAACCTTCTTCACCCCTTTTCAGGAGGCAAGCATGAGATCTCGCTTCAACCTTTGGATTGTCCTGCTGCTCATCACCGGCATGGTGCTGGCGGCCTGCGGTGGCGGCGCAACATCCCCCGAGCCAGCAGTAGAGCAGCCAGCTGCCCAGGAACAAGCCGCCCAGGAGCAGCCTGCGCAAGCAGCAGAAGCGCCCGCCACAGCTCCGGCGGAGGCTTCCGCCCCGGTGGATGCCAATGCATTGCCCCGCGACGAGACCCTCTACTACAACGGTTTCCAGTGGGGCCCCGTGGTCGGTTGGAATCCCTACTCCAACAGCAACAACAATGGCATGGCCATCGCCCAGCAGGACAACGCCCGGGTGACCATGTTCGAAACCCCATACCTCTACAACATGCTGGACGGCAAGCAGTATCCGCTTCTGGCGGACGGCGACTGGTCGTGGAACGAGGATCGCACCGAGATCACCTTCAAGATCAAGCCCGCCGCCCGCTGGAGCGATGGGACACCGGTGACTGCCGAAGACGTTGCCTACACCTGGGCTACCCACGTGAAGTATGAGACTGCGATTGGTGCTGCAAACAAGGCGTACATCGACACCATCGAAGCAGTCGATCCCCAGACCGTTGTGATTAAAGCGAAGCTGGATGAAAATGGCCGAGCGGTCAACCCGCTGATCGTACAGGCGTACCTGAGCAGCTACTACGTGATCCAGAAGGCCTGGACGCAGAAGCTGGAAGAGCGCAGTGGCGGCGACCCCACCAAGCTGATGGCAGACCCGGCAGAGGATGTGGTCTACTCCGGTCCCTACGGCAAGTTCTTCGCCGATGACACCAAAGTCGTGCTGGTGCGCAACGACAATTACTGGGGTCAGGATCCCAGCATGTGGGGGAAGCTGCCGGCGCCCAAGTACCTGGCCCACACCATCTTCAAGGACAACGCGGCCGGCACCACGGCTCTCGCGGCCGGCGAGGTGGACGTCAGCCAGCAGTTCAACTCCAACGTCCAGGACCTATGGGAGAAGCAGAACCTGCCCATCTCCACATATCTCCCAGACCCGCCCTACCACATCGGCGCCAGCCTGCCGACTGCCTTCTACAACCTGAAGGCGCCTGGCCTGGATCAGGTCTGCATCCGCAAAGCCATTGCCATCGCTGTGGATTATCGGGCCATCGTCGCCAACGCCATGACCAATCAGTCCGCCACCTTCGAGCAGGTGCCTCGTTCGCTGATGAATCCAACCCCCTTCGAGCAGGCTCTGTACAACCGGGAAGCAGTCCGGGAGTTGCAATGGGTGGGTAATGACATTGAAGGCGCCAAAAAGCTGCTTGACGACTGTGGCGTGGTGGACACCGACGGTGACGGCTGGCGCGAATACAATGGCGAGAAGCTGAGCTACGTGGCCACCTGCCCCAACGGCTGGTCCGACTGGCAGGCCGCCATCGAGATCGTGGCTGCCGCCGGCAAAGAGATCGGCATCGACATTACCACCAACTTCCCCGAATGGTCGGTCTACCAGACTGTCGTCACCAAATCTGACACGCCGCTGCCGCCCGGCTATGAGATCTTCATGATGTGGAGCGCCGGGGCTGGCCCGACGCAACCCTGGGGTCGCATCCGCAACCTGCTCAGCTCGGAGTGGATCGGCCTGCCCAGCAACTGGAGCGGCAACTGGGGTCAGTACTCCAACCCAGAGGTGGACGATCTCCTGGCTAAGATTCCTCATGAGACGGATGAGGCCAAGTTGAAGGAGATGTACACACGTTTGGTGGAGATCTACCTGACCGACGTGCCTTCCTTCACCTTGATGTATCGCCCACAGAACTTCCACACCGTCAACGAGAGCGTCTGGACGAACTTCCCCCACGAGGGCGACGGCACCAACCCGCCCGTCCCGCCGCTTAACCTGACGGATGGCTGGAGCATCGCTGGTCTTTACAACCTCACCCTCGTAGAGCCATAGCGGATGGCCGAGACCCTTGCCGGGACGCGTCCCGGCAAGGGTCTCGTTTTCCCCGTTCCACTCTTGTTATGTGCGGTTGAGGCACCGCTTTCCGTGTTGTGAAGTCGGTGGCTGTTGACAAGCCAAAGGAAGGATCCCGTTGAAAGGCTACACCCGATATTTCCTCGTTAAATTCGGTTGGTTTCTGGTCACCTTTGTCTTCGCCTTTGTGCTGAACTTTACTTTGCCCCGCCTGATGCCCGGCGATCCGGTAGCCGCGATTGTAGCCCGACAGGCGCAAGGCATGAGCAACCCAACCGGCGTGCAGGCAATCTACCAGCAATACACCGAACTTTTCGGTACCAACAGGCCCATCATCGAACAATTTTTCATCTATGTGCGCAACGTGTTTCGCGGAGACTTTGGCTTTTCGTTCAGTCAATATCCCCGTACGGTGGCGGAGGTGATCGGCGCTTCGATTGGTTGGACCCTGATCTTACAGTTTCCGGCCATCCTTGTGGGCTGGATTTTGGGCAATGTACTCGGTGCCATGGCCGCCTATCTCAAAGGTGGCTTTGATAAGATGGTTATGCCCACTGCTCTCTTCCTGAGCAGCTTTCCGGCTTTTGGCATGGCCATCATCTTACTTGTGATCTTCGCTGTACAACTGAAGTGGCTGCCCACATCGGGCGGCTATGGCTACAACCTGATCCCCAGCCTGACGCCCACCTTCCTATGGTCGGCATTCGTCCACTACCAGCTGCCCTTTTGGTCCATTGTGCTGATTGCCATCGGTGGCCAGGCCATCGGCATGCGCTCCATGTCGATCTACGAGTTGAATGCGGATTACGTGAAATTTGCCCGCTTTATGGGCATCAAGGACGACAAGATCGTGGCCTACGTCTTCCGCAACGCCATGCTGCCCCAGGTGACCGGTCTGGCCCTCTCCATCGGCACGATGGTTGGCGGCGCGCTGATCGCCGAGATCGTGTTCAGCTATCCTGGCCTTGGCACGACGCTTTTGAATGGCATCATGGGGCAGGACTATCCCCTTATCTCGGCTGCAACCTTAATCATCACGTTCATGGTGTTGACAGCCTTTTTTATTCTGGAGATCGTATACGGCCTGATCGATCCACGCATCAAGGCCGCCCAGTCTGATTAGGATGGAAGCGCCATGCAGCATACTTTCAGGCAGATTTTTCGCTCCGGCAAGTTTATTATCGGTTTCACGATTTTGATGATGATCCTCCTGATGGTCATCATCTACCCCTTGTTGTTCCCCTATCCACCCCTTCAGATTATTGCCCAGGGCACCTTCTTTCCCCCCGGCGTCTATGTAAGCGTCTACGATGCCATCAACGCGCCGGCGTTGTACACCCTTAACCTGGAAGACGCCGACCTGAAACGCATTGCCAACAGGTTAAGCCAGGAAGATCGGGAGGCCATGAAAGAGTGGCTGGTCTCCTTCGGCGTGCCTGAAGAAGAAATAGACATCGAGAATACCGAACAATTGCTGTCCCAATGGAACGCCAACTACGACCCCAATCTGCGCTTGCCCGGCATGACCTTCGCCCGGCAGCGCTATTTTCAGCGCGTCAACGCGGCCATTGATGGACTGCTCTCCACCGAAGGGGCCATCGTCGCCACCCGAGATCCTGAGACGGGCACGTTGGAGGAAAAAACCGTCATCCAACAGACGGACTACGCCAACGTAGACCAGATCGCCAATGTGCGCGTTCTCCCGCTGGGGACTGATAACTTTGGCCGCGATGTGCTGCCACAATTGGTTGTCGCCACGCGGGTCTCGCTGCTGATCGGCCTGGTCGCGGGGCTGATCGCCACGACCATTGGCCTGTCGCTGGGATTAGTGGCCGGGTACATTGGCGGGCTAATCGATGACGTTATCATGTTCGTCACCAACCTGTTCACCGTCATCCCCGCCTTTGTACTGTTAATCCTCATCTCCTTCAGCATCGGCCAGGACAGGCGTGGGGCCATCACCATCGCCATCGTGATCGGCTTCACCTCCTGGGTGTGGACGGCGAGAGCCGTACGCTCTCAAGTGCTTTCCCTGCGCAATCGCGACCATGTCAATCTCTCGAAACTTTCCGGGCATTCGGTATTTCGTATCATCCTCATCGACATTCTGCCCTATATCGCCTCCTACGTGGTCATGGCCCTCATCCTGCAGATCTCGTCGGGCATTCTGGCAGAGGCCGGCCTTTCCATCCTGGGGTTAGGGCCGCGCACCACTGAAACACCGACCCTGGGGCTAATGCTGAACTGGTCGATGATCTACCAGGCCCACATTTTGGGCAAGTGGTGGGCGTACCTGCCCGTGCTGATCACGATCGCCCTGATTTCATTCTCCATGAATCTCATGAACACCGGACTGGACCAGGTGTTTAATCCTGCGCTAAGGGATTGAGTGAACCGATGGGAAAAATTATGCTGGAGGTGCGTGATCTTACTACCAAATATGTCACGCGCTATAAAGAGGATGTCTACGCCGTCGATCACGTCTCGCTAAAGATCGAGGAAGGCAAAACTCTCGGCATTGCCGGCGAATCGGGTTGTGGAAAATCGACCCTGGCCCTAAGCCTGATGGGCTATTACTTTCCGCCGCTCCATTACATGAGCGGCGAGATTATCATTGATGGGCACAATATCACCGGCATGAAACCGGACGAAGTACGTAAATCGATCCTGGGCAAGGAGATCGCCTATATTCCCCAGGCGGCCATGAACGCGCTGAATCCCACCCGGAAAGTGATCGATTTCATCGGTGATGTGATCCACGCCCACGATCCAACCTGGACCAAGAAGCAGATCTACGACCATGCCCGCGCCCTCTTTGAACGCCTGGGGCTGCCGGCAACGGTGCTGCACAAATATCCTGTCGAACTTTCGGGTGGGATGAAACAACGCACGGTGATCGCCATTGCTGTCATCTTGAGGCCAAAGGTGCTGATCGCCGATGAACCCTCATCCGCCCTGGATGTCACCTCCCAAAAGATGGTCATCAAAATGCTGCGGGACATGATGGAGAGCGGTTTCATCAAAGCCATGATCTTCATCACCCACGAGCTGCCCCTCCTCTACAACGTCGCCGACGACATCATGGTCATGTACGCCGGACAGATTGTGGAAAGAGGCACCTCTAAACAGGTCGTCTTTGACCCTCTCCATCCCTATTCAAAAGGGCTGATGGGATCGATCATCGTGCCGGAAAGTGGCCTGCGCAGCGTCAAATTGACTGCTATCCCCGGCTCGCCCCCCAACTTGAAAAACCCGCCGCCAGGATGTCGCTTCGCCGATCGCTGTAAATATGTGCGGCCAGAATGCCGGGCCATTTCGGTGCCTTTGTACGATGCAGGCTATGGCCGCGCCTATCGGTGCATCATACCGGAAGAGGAGTTAAGGAGGGCTTACGATCATGGCCAGTAACGGACAACCATGTCTGAGCGGCCGAGGCGTGACCAAAATCTTCGGCTTTGGTCGCACCAGAACCGTCGCCGTCGACCACGTGGACTTTGACTTTCACGAAGGCGAAATCGTCTCCATCGTAGGTGAGTCGGGCAGCGGTAAGACGACCCTGGCCAAAATGTTGCTGGGGCTGATCAACGTGACCGAAGGAGAGATCTATTTTCAGGGGAAGAAGCGAGATCTCAGCTCCGGCCGAAAACGGCGAGAGTACTGGCGCAATATCCAGGCGATCTTCCAGGACCCCTTCTCCTCATACAACATTTTTCAGAAAATCGACTCCGTCCTACTCGATTGTATCCGAATGCGCGGGGGTGGCAGGCTACCTCGGGAACAGAAAATTGAGATGATGACAGAGGCGTGTAGTTTCGTCAACCTGAAGTTCGCCGAACTCACCAACAAATATCCCTTCGAGCTCTCAGGTGGGCAGATGCAGCGCCTCATGATTGCCCGTATCTTCCTGCTTAAACCCAAGATCCTAGTGGCGGATGAACCTACCTCCATGATTGACGCCTGTTCACGTGCCACCATCCTGGACTATCTGATGAAACTACGTAACGAAACCGGCATGACGCTCATCTTCATTACCCACGACATTGGCCTGGCCTACTACGTCTCCGACACCATCTACATCATGGAACACGGACGCTTTGTAGAAAGCGGTACCGCCGACGACGTCATTCTTCATCCCAGACAACCTTATACCCGCCGTCTGATCAGTGACGTACCGAAAATCTACGAGGAATGGGATCTCTCCACTGTGTAATCAACTGGCATTATCTTTGCACTTTAGGTTTTAGCCACAGATTCCACGGATCACACCACATCTGAGGATGCCCCCTCCGCACATGCCCCCCATCCGGACGCGGAGTCGGCATCCTCAGATGCCGACCCCAGAGATAATATACCCGGTCACGGCCGTTCCAACCAACCCAACAAAACCGGCTCCCTGGCCAACTCCTCGCCGGCCCGGCTGGGAACGGCGAAATCCCCCCCAAAGGGTTGGAGGCCCACCTCCACCCGGTATCGTCCCGGGCCGGCCCACGTCGGCCAGGAGATCTGATACACATCCTGGATCACCACACCCTCGGGCCACCAGTCGGTGCTCCAGCGGCCATAGCCCGGGGAACGCCGCCACTCCCAGACCAGGCTGCCGTCTTCGGCCACCACCCGCACGACGGTACGCCAGTCCTGGGTGGGCGGCTCCTCGCTGCGCCAGTAGAGGCGGATGGGATCCGTCAATTCCCAGTGGACCAGCGACAGTTCGCCGAAGCGGATGGGCCGACCTACGGCGGGTACGCTCGCCGGAGGGACGGGCGCCGGCGGCGCCATGCCCGTTCGTATCACCCCCACCAGGCCATACACGCTCAACAGGGAGAGGCCCACAACCAGCGCCCAGGCTAAAACCCCTCTCCCCCTGCCAGGTAGCCAGGCATCCAGGCCCGCCACCCACAACACCGCCAGCGCCCCCAGGGCCGGGAAAAGGAGTCGCCCCTGATCCGTGCCCAGGGCGACCAGGGAATAGCGCCAGATGCCCAGGGCCACCCCACCCGCAGCCACCAGCAATAGGCCCAGGACGATCCGCTCCTGATCAGGTCCGCCTCGCCAAAGGCGACGCGCCAGGCCCAGGAGACTCACCAGCGTCAGGAAAGCCAGAAAGCCGTAGATCCACCCCGCCATGGGCATGTGCCCCGCGCCGCCAAACTTGCCCCAAAAGGAGACAAACCAGCCCTTGAGCAGCCACCCGGTGTCGCTCCAGCCCCAGGGCGCGGTCCGCTCATCCACCGTCTGCCGCACCAGGGCCATGCCCAGGGGATCACCGTACAGCCGCCAGTTGCGGATGAACCAGGGGCTGGCCAGGGCCACCGCCGGCACGAAGACGGCCACCAGGCTGCCCAGCCAGCGCCGCCAGGTCTTCCACAGCGTGGCAGCCATGGCCAACCCAGAGGTGGAGGTCGGCCTGTGGCCAACGGCCGCACCGGCCACCACGGCCAGAGCCACCGCCGGCCACAGCCCCGAGGTGCTGACCTTGGCCAGCAGCCCCAGGCCCAGGGCCAGGGGTGTCCACCAGCCACTGCGCCACCCCCAGCGGCCGCCAGAGCGAAACAGGGCCAGCCCCCCCCAAAGCGCCAGGGTGCCAAAGAGGGCGGCCGCGTTGTCGTTGTTCACCGACCCGCCGATGAAATTGAACTCCGGCAGGCAAGCGGCCATCGCCGTGGCCGCCAGCGCCAGGAGCGGCTGGCCCGGCCAGACGGTGGTGGCCAGGCCATAGATCGCCAGCACGGTGGCGGTGCTCAACAGGACGGACCAAAAGCGGGCCAGGTGGAAGGCCAGGACGCTCTCTCGCCAGGGCCAGGCTTCCAGGCGGGTGTGCACGAAAAAGTTGGGCGATCCATACGCCGTCGGCTCAATGTGGACATCCGGGTTGGCCCGCAGGAAGTCGAAGCGAGGGCCGGCAGGCAGCGCCACGAGAGCGGCGGTCCCGTGGTACAGGGGCGGGTGCTTGCTCTGGGTCACCCGGGGCCCCACGGGCAGTTGCCCCTCCTGGGCCAGATAGACCACAAAGGCCCAGTGGTCGGCCTCGTCGGGTGCCTCGCCCGCCGGGTTGAAGACGCTGTAGCTCCCTGCCAGCAGCAGGTGCAGGGCGGCCAGCAGCACTGCGTACAGACGGACTCGTCGGGGGCTCATGGGCGAACCTCCACCTGCCCGATGGCCAGCCGGGGCGTTGGATGGCCGACCGGCTGGAGCGGAGCCTCGGGCTGGCCCGGCGGATAGAGCCCCACGTACACCGTGTAGGTGCCCGGCGCCAGGTCGGCCGGCACAGGCACCTGGTGCTCATAGACCAGCACCTGACCCGGCAGCCAGCGCTCCGCCGGCGTGTACAGCCCGGCCAACGGCTCATCCCGCTGGGCCACCATCTCGCCACCTGCATCCACCAGGTGCACGAAGGTGGTCAATGGCTGCCCCCCCTCCTGGACGGACCAGAAGAGCCGGACGGACAGAAGATCCCCAGGGCCAGCCGCCCCGATGACGGCACCTTCCAGCCGCACCGGTCCATAGTTCACCCCCACTGCAACGGGATGAACTGCCCGGGCGAACCAGCCCAGGCCATCGCCCACCAGCAACAGCACAAAGGCCAGCCCGAAGACCAGCTCCAACGGACGCCGTCGTCCGGCCAGCAGGGCCACGACCAGGCCGCCCAGGCTGCTACAGGCCAGCCCCAACAGCACCGCCGGCGTGGGCGTCCAGCGGAGGTCCAGGCGGTGGTTGCCGGCCGGGACGTCTACCGCCAGGAGTGCCAGGGGGCCGTCTGGCTGAACCTCCACGGGACGGCCATCCAGGCGCACCTGCCAGGCCGGATAAAAAAACTGGTGAAAGCGCAGGGTAAAGTCTTGGGCTGCCGTGACGAGCCAGCTCCCCCCCAGATAGGGCTGCTGGAGAGGCTCGGCGCGCCAGGAGACAGGGTCCACCTGGAGCTGCTCCTCCTGGGGAACCGTGGGCGCCCGGCCCACTGCCCACCGGGCCTCCTGAACCCAGCGGGGCAGAAATTCGGCCGTCCAGGTGGCGCCCACCTGGCCATGGTCGGCATCGAACTGCCACATCTGTTCTCGAGTGAGCAGCGCCGGGGTGTAGGGAGCCGGCTGAGGGCTCAGCCCGGCCAGGGCATACCAGACCCCGTAGACACCCACCACCGCCGCAGCCAGGAGTCCTCCCCCACGTCGCAGCCCTGGGGTCAGCCGCCAGCCTGCCTCCAGGAGCAGCGCCGCGCACCAGGCAAAAGCCGGCGCCAGCAGGGTCTGCCAGCGCCAGGGGAACTGCAGCTTCTCCAGGACCGCGCTCCCCAGCATCCACAGGGGCGCGCTGGCCCCGGTGGTCAGAAACAGGGAGAGGCCGGCGATCCCCAAAGCCGTGGCCAGGGCGCCCCGGCCGGGCACAGACGCCCCCATGCCCAGGACGCCCAGGGCCAGAATCAGGGTGGGAAGCAGATAGGAAGGTGCAGGCACCGTGGCCGCGGCGGCATCCGGATAGGGATAGCGCCACAGGCCGGCCCACAGCTCCCGCCAACCTGCGAAATGGCGGACGAAGCCCGCGTCGGGGGGGCTGCTTCCCAGGGAGACCCAGGGGACTTCCAGCACCGCGGGCAACAGCTGCACCCCGGCGAGGGCCACCCCCATGATCACCGGTCCGCCCAGGGCCATCCCCACCCGCCAGAATCGGGCCCAGGATCCCTCCCCAGCAGAGGACCACAGCCGGGCGGCTGCCAGCACAGGAAAGAGCAATCCGGCCATCATCACAGCCATCAAAGCCGTCAGGTTGTGGGTCAGGAAAAGGCCGGCCCAGGCCAGGCTGAGCCAGAGGAAGACGGGCCGACGGAACAGGGAATGCTCGCCCTCCGTCGCCCGCAGGAGCCGACAGGTCAGCCCGGCGATGAGGGGCAGCCAGAGGAAAGCCGCAAACTCAGGCAGGGCGCCCCGGATGAACAGGTCGTAGAGGCGGTAGGGGAAGGCCAGGTAGAGGAGAGCCCCCCAGAGGGCCACGGCAGGCCGACACCAGCAGCGCAACAGGGCGATCATGGCCAGGCCGGACAGGCCATACCAGAGGGCCAGACCCAGCCGGGTGGCGCTGAGCAGGTCCAGGCCGGCCAGGTGGAAGAGCGCCGGCCCGTAGTAAAAGGCCGGCGCATAGAAGTTCAAGACGGGATACCCATAGCCAAAGGCGAAGTCTGGAAACCAGCGGGGCCACAGGACGCCCATGGAAAGCGCCTCGGCCAGGGCCCGCACCCGATGCAGATGGAAGAGGCCATCCGGCGTCTCTGGCCAGGACGCCGTACTCCAGAAAAGGGCGAGGCCGGCGCCCAGGCACAAAGCCACATAACCCACCCGACGACGCCAGGCCGGGCCAGGGGCGACGGTGAAGGCTTGCATCGCGGACGGTCAGGCCGCCCCCTCCCCTGGGGAAGTGGCGGAGGATTCGGCCTCGGGCTCCTCTTTCTCGGGCTCTTCCTTGATGGAACGCAGGTGGGGAAAGAGGATGACCTCGCGGATGGTGTCCTTGTCGGTGAAGAGCATGGTCAAGCGGTCGATGCCCATGCCGAAGCCACCGGTAGGCGGCATCCCATAGCTGAGGGCCTCGATGTAATCCTCGTCGATGGGGTGGGCCTCATCGTCGCCATGGCGCGCCCGGTAGTTTTCATCCACGAAGCGCTGCCACTGGTCGATGGGATCGTTGATCTCGCTGAAGGCATTGCAGATCTCCATGCCGCCGATGAAACCCTCGAACCGCTCCACCTGCCGGGGATCGTCCGGGGTCGCCTTGGCCAGGGGGCTGATGTCCCGCGGGTAGTCGATCAGGAAGGTGGGCTGGATCAGCTCCGGCTCCACGTGGCGGGCCAGCAGGCTGTCCACCAGCTTGCCCCAGCTGCTCTTGGGATCGGGCTCGTGGCCCAGGCGGCGCATTTCCTGAGCCAGGGATGCCGCGTCTGGAAAGGCCTCGTAGTCGATGCCGGTCGCGTCCAGGATGGCCTGGCGCAAGGAGATTCGGCGCCAGGGCGGTTTCAGGTCGATGGTCTTGCCCTGCCAGGTGATCTGGGTGCCCCCGGTGACCTGTTGGGCCACGTAGGCCAGCATCTCCTCGGTGCGCTTCATGACACCGTTGTAGTCGGCATAGGCCTCGTAAAATTCGAGCTGGGTGAACTCCGGGTTGTGCTTGAAGCTGACGCCCTCGTTGCGGAAGTCCCGCCCGATCTCATAGACCCGGTCGAAGCCCCCCACGATCAGACGCTTCAGGTAGAGCTCGAAGCTGATGCGCAGGTAGAGATCCTGGTGAAGCTGATTGTGATGGGTGACAAAGGGCCGGGCTGCAGCGCCGCCGTAGATGGGCTGCAGGATGGGCGTCTCCACTTCCAGGAAGCCTTCCCGGTCCAGGTACTCTCGCAAGGCCCGCACGATAGCCGCCCGGCGGCGGAAGACCTCCCGCACCTCCGGGTTGGCCAACAGGTCCACGTACCGGCGACGGTAGCGGGTCTCCCGGTCCCGCACGCCATGCCACTTATCGGGCATGGGCTTGAGGGCCTTGCTGAGGAACTGGATGGACTGGGCCTCCACGCTCAGCTCGCCAGTTTTGGTCACCACCAGGGGTCCGGTGACGCTGATGAAGTCGCCCAGATCGATCAGCTTCTTCCAGATGTCGTTGTACCAGCCTTCGGGCAGGCTGTCCCGGCGGACTAGGATCTGGATCTGGCCGGTGCCATCTTCCAGGTCGGCGAAGCTCATCTTCCCCATGATGCGGATGCGCTTGAGCCGACCTGCCACCGAGACGGGGCCCTGGCTGTCGGCGCCCGATTCGTACAGGGCCCGGGCCTGGGCGATGGTGTGGGTACGCCGGGCGCGGGCGGGGTAGGGCTCAATGCCGGCCTCCATCAGCGCCTGCAGATTTTGCAGGCGTGATCGTTCCTGATCGGTCAATCTTTCCGACTCAAACGGAGAAGGAGTGGTTGAATGGCTCACGCGGCAGTTCCCTTTTCAGGCTTGAATCCACTGCAAAAGCCACAGATTTCACACTCCGTGGCTTTTGGCAGTCAGGAAGGCTTTATTCGATCTTCAAGATTTCAAAGACGATTTCACCGCCAGGAGAATTGACTGTGACCGATTCGCCTACCTTCTTGCCCAGCAAGGCCTTGCCGATGGGGCTCTGGTTGCTGATGCGGCCATTGGCAGGGTCGGCTTCCAGCGAACCGACGATGGTGTAGGTCTCTTCGTAATCGGTCCCCACTTCCCGCACGATGACTGTGCGGCCCAGGGCAATTTCATCCGCTGGCTGGGCGGATTCATCAATCACCTGGGCATTTTTGAGGATGTTTTCCAGCTCTCGGATGCGGCCTTCCAGGAAGCCTTGGGCCGTTTTGGCCTCATCGTAGCCGGCGTTTTCGCTGATATCGCCTTCCGCCTTGGCATCAGCGATCATCTGGGCCACTTCCTTACGCCGCACCGTCGTCAAATATTCGAGTTCCTCCTTGATCTTCTGGAGTCCCTCAGCAGTCAGGTAGACAGGCTTGTTCGTACTCATGGCGATCTTCTCTCTCCACTACAATCTCTCGCAAATACCACGGCGGAAATCGGTCCGCACACACACCCATGGATGCCCACGCTGGATTCCCGCCGGGATTTGCTGCAATCTGACAACCCTGCCGACACGGTACCTTGCCCGGAATCGGTCATGCCCTCGTGTTCGGCACATGAAACAAACAACATCAAGCAAACAAACGCAGGTCCATGGGACCGCTTTCATGGCGTCTTTAAAACGGGACGCCCGACCGGAAAGGTTCCTGTACAGTGCAGCCATGAAAAACACCGCCGAATTCCGGCGGCGCGTGCGGTTCGCTGGGTTCACACCAGGCCAGGCCCATCTACCGCCACCTAAACGCCTAACCGCTCCCCACAGGTTCGCCTGCAAAGCTGGCAACTTCAATGGTGACGATGGAAATGGACGGGGCCGCACACATGGGAAATGGACGAAAGTAATCGGCCGACCTGTCCTGTCGGACAGATCGGCTATCCGTCTAACATAGCAAAACCCGGCAGAAATTCTGCAGAACCCCATCTGTGGGAAACATGCGAGCGAATTTCTGCCGGCCAATTTCTACCGTGGTGCTCCCATTAACATGTGATAGTATAATCCATATCAACCAATTTGCCAAATCCACGCCAAGGAGCCCAAGGAGCCCAACGAGCCAACATGGATGCCCAGACCTTTGACCGCTTTGCGCCATTTTACGACCAGGACTATCGCCACTATGACGAGGATCTGCCCCTCCTGGTGGACCTTGCCCAGGAGTGCGGGGACCCGGTGCTGGAGCTGGGCTGCGGCACGGGCCGGGTGGCCATGGCCCTGGCCGCGGCCGGATGTCAGGTGACGGGGGTCGATCTCAGCCCAGCCCTGCTGGCCGTGGCCCGGCGAAAGCTGGCCGACTCGCCCTTCGCCGGGCAGGTTCAGCTGGTCCAGGATGACCTGCGCCACTGCACCCTGGAGCGCCAGGACTTCGCCTTCGCCTGCTGTGTCAGCAACACGCTGATGCACTTTACCACGCCGGAATCACAGATGGACGTACTGCGCAACGCCCACCGCCATCTGCGCAGCGGCGGTCGCCTCTTCCTGGCCCTCTTCAATCCGGATGTCCGCCGCCTGACCGAGGTCAACGGCCTGATGGAACTGGCCGACCGCTGGGAAGACGAAGAGGCCGGTACTTCGGTCATCAAATGGAGCGTGCGCACCGTAGACTGGGCCGCGCAACTGCAGGACACCCTCTTCATCTACGAAGAGCTGCTGGCCGACGGCTCCGTACGCCGGACGGCCTGCCCGTTCACCCTGCGCTTCCTCTGGCAGCACGAGGCCGAGCTGATGCTCCAGGCCGCTGGCTTCCAGGTAGAAGCGGTCTGGGGCGATTACGAATGCAGCCCCTACGACGATCAGGCGGAATCTCTTCTCCTGTTGGCCCAGAAGTAGGATGGCGTCGCATCGAAGGATGCTCACTCCGCGAATGGGCAACCATCGCAAAGGGTTGAATCCGTGCCATTCGTGGCCTTTAGCGGCAGCAGCAGATTGTGCATTGTGGAACAAATGGTGGCCAGCTCACGTTGTATGAGCCGTGGGATGGTATAATGATCCCCGTGAAGGTCAGGGCGGCCGGAAGTCAGGATGACAGCGTCCATCCGGTTCCGCCCCTGATCCGTGGATGCCAACGTAGATGCACTTTAACACCAAAGATTGGAGTGACAGACCATGTACGCCAATGAGAACCTGATGGTCATGTTGAACCTGGGTCGAGATCAGTATGAAGAGCGCCTTCGGGAGGCCGAAGCCCGTCGGCGTGTCGCCCGGTTCACTCCTGCCGGGGAATCCTGGTGGGATCAGTTGCAGCTTCACCTGGCCGATTGGCTCATCGCCGCAGGCCAGCGGATGAAGCGGACCCATGGCCACGGCCACTCCCACCCCGCCTCTGCCTGACACCAGGACAGATCGCCCGGCCCCATGCCGGAGCGGGTGGGTCAAGGTGGGTGGCACGTGATGGAGATCCCGGCAACGACGTCGGTTCCGATGAAAAAAAGCTTTCCGGCCATGATGGCCGGCTCGATCCCGACCGTTCCCATCGGCAGAGGGATCGAAGGTTGAACTAGAAATAACGAAATAAACCGTCTAAAAACAAATACAGCCAGTCGAAGTACACAATTCAAATACCATGGTCAAATACCATGGCTGCAGAAATGGCCCGGCCGGCCCCAAGGGCGCCGGACAAAGAGGCCCGGTAGCCTACCGGCCAGAGGCCAGCAGTGAACCTGGTTCGTAAATCAAAGGGGTGCCCGCTTGGGCACCCCTTTCTGCTTGTTTCTAGCTGGTGGCCTGCTTGTCGCCTCGTCAGCATTCGCTGTAGCCGCAGACGTGGCATTTGCGGCATCCTTCTACGTTCAGGAATGCGGCCTCGCCACAGTCGGGGCAGATGTCGCCGATGGGGCGCTGGGCAATGGGCAGGGCCAGCTGCTCGGCCAGATGGAGCTCCTCCCGGGCTGGCGGATGCTCGCTCAGGTGTTCGGCCAACACCTGGGCCACGCCGTCGGGCAGACTGCGCACCCGGTTGGCGCCAAAGCCCAGGGGACGTCCACCGCCGATGCCGGCCAGTTCGTCCATAACCCACCGCAGGCGCTCACTGGGGGGCAGGCTGGCCGGCATGCGCAGCACCAGGCTGATGAGCCGGCCCAGGGCTTCGCTCACCGCGCTGACCTCGCTGCCCGCCTTGCCCACGTTGAGGAAGACCTCGAAGGGCTCGTTGCGCTCATCGTTGTTGATGGTGATGTACGCAGTGCCCAGGGGCGTTTCCTTGCGATAGGTCACCCCGTGGAGGGTCTTGGGGCGGGGCCGCTTGGTCATGATGGGCTTGACGTCCTCGGTGGCGGCGGCCGGCGCCTGGGCGCCGTTGGCGTATGGCACAGGCGTCTGGCTCGAGGATTCCACGGCCGGCTGCCCTTCGGCCATCGCCGGGCTCTCCTCCTTCCTGGCCTTGGTGGCCTTGGTCTCCAACACCACCTCCTGGCGGCTGCCGGTCACGTAGACGGTCAACCCCTTGCAGCCCAGCTCCCAGGCCAGCATGTAGGCCTTGGCCACATCTTCTTCGGTGGCATGTTCGGGGAAGTTTATCGTCTTGCTGATGCTGTTATCCACAAAGGCCTGGATGGCGGCCTGCATGCGCACGTGCTCTTCGGCGGTGATGTCGCTGCTGACCACGAAGGTGTGGCGGATGTGTTCGGGCACTTCGGGCAGGTTCTGGCAACTGCCGTAGACGGCCACGTGCTGCTTGATGCGCTCCTTGGCCTCGGGGCTCAGATCGGTCTGGTTCAGGGCTTCCTCGAACAGGGGGCTGGTGTAGTTCAGCTCCACGTCCCGGTCGCCGTCCTTGAAGTGGCGGATGTAGCCCAGGGCGAAGACGGGCTCACAGCCGTAGCCTTCGCAGCCACACACGGTGGCGATGGTGCCGGTGGGCGCCACGGTGGTCTGGGCCGCGTTGCGGATGCCGTGCCGCTCGATGCCGGCCACGATTTCGTTCCAGTCCAGGGGTGGCCGTTGCCAGTCGTGGCGGTACGGCTGCAGGGGTCGGGGCGGTTGCCAGGCCATGCCGCGGCCGGGTCCGGCCTCGGGATCGTAAATGCTGCCCTTGAAGGCCGGGAAGGGGCCTCTCTCCTGGGCCAGCTCGATGCTCTTCTGCATGCAGTGGTAGCGGATGAATTCCATGATCTGGGCGGCGAACTCCTGGCCGGTCTCACTGCCGTAGCGGATGCCCAGCTTGAACATCATGTCGCCCAGGCCCATGATGCCCAGGCCGATGCGGCGGGCCCGGTAGGCCGCCTCTGCCACCTCTGGCACGGCGGGCACATAGGCGTTGGCGCTGACCACGTTGTCCAGGAAGTGGGTGCTCTCCCGGACGGTACGCCGCAGCAGTTCCCAGTCCACCACCGGCTTCCCCTGGTCGTCGGTGGTCACATGCTGGGCCAGGTTGATGGAGCCCAGGCAGCAATTTTCATAGGGTCCAAGCCATTGCTCGCCGCAATTGTGTGCTACCAGGCCGTTGGCGATAAGGCTGTTTGTGTCAGGTTGAGTCAGATCGTAGACATCGGCAAGCCCAGCAGGTTCGACAGAAACGATCACGTCCTCAAAGGTTTCCTGGTTCGAGGCACGAGACTTGCCGTCGATGTATTGCATCAGCAATTCCTGCTTGTGGGTCTGCAGGAAGCCAATCTTTTCAGCGAACCGGTCCCGATTCTGCTTACCGATTATCAACTCATATTGCGGCCGATGGGCATACAGAGCATGACCTCCTTTTCCATCAGGCATCCGACGCATTCCGGCCTGGCGACGTTGATGAATGCGGGCCACGATTCCAAAGTTGCTCAGTAGGAGCTGTACCTCTTGAAGCAATACGAGAGAACTGCTGGCCAACCGGACGGTACAATCCCGTTTTTGGGCGTTGATCTGCACAGAGCCATCTGCGCTAAAGAGACCCTGCAGGAAGCCAACCACAGCTGTACGCGGAGCGCGCCATATGCTGGAAGGCACACGCTTTTCATGCGCCCGAACAGCGGCTACACCCAGGGATCGGAAGAATTCAAATGGCAGCCGACCGTAGGTCAGTTGTGTTACGCGCTCGCGCTGGTGTAGACATCCCTCGCCAAACCAAGGTTTCAATGCGCTATGGACACGCTCTAGAGACTCCGCGTCAGAAAACACAAATCCTACAGGGCTATTACTATCCTCCGAGAGCCATCCATCGCCCACAAGGAAGCCCAAAGCAACCCCTAGACCATGACTCCAGGTATCAGGCAAATTAGCATACTGCTGGAGGAAATCTTTGCGTTGGACAGTGCGGCCGGTGACACGATCTCCGCCATGGGCCATTTCCGCCACTCGTTCTGCAAAGAATTCCTGGTGCGGGAGACGTTCATCCCGACTCCAAACACCTTCGCCACTCTGCAAAAGCACGCGATCACCAGGCTTCAGACTGTCCAAAGCCACGTAGCCAGACGGTGTCAAAAAGCGATGATCGGGAGTTGCCGTAACAGAATAGCCTTGGCGGGTCATCAGGCGCAACACCGTTGTCTTCCGACGCGTCATCCAGGCAGGTGATGCTGCACGCAGAGCAACACCTGGGGTACGCCCAACCCCGCCGTTCGGGAGAGCTCGATTGTCGGTCACAATAAATCCACCCTGCTCCATATCGGCCAGTTCGGCGATAGTCAGCAGGCCATATTCGGTAGGGATGCGCGTTTCACCCACAAAACACGGGTTGGTCGCCTCCAACTCATACAAGTGGGGCACGGGGTTGCTGCGGTTGGCCGCATCGATGAAGAGGGCGCCTGGCTCGCCGTTGTGGTGGGCATGCCGGATGATCTTCTCGAAGAGATCCCGGGCCCGGACCGTCTTCCACACCTTGCCATCCCGGGGGTTGCGGAGATGAAAGTCGGTGTCGTCCTTCACCGCCTGCATGAACTCATCGGTGATGGCCACGGAGATGTTGAAGTTGGTGATCTTGCCCTCTTCCGCCTTGCATTCGATGAACTCTTCGATGTCCGGGTGATCCACCCGCAACACGCCCATGTTGGCGCCCCGTCGACTGCCGCCCTGGGCAATTTCCCCAAAGGCCTGGTCGTAGACCCGCAGGAAGCCCACCGGGCCGGTGGCACGGCCGGCGGAGGTGTGGACGATATCGTTCTTGGGGCGCAGCCGGCTGAAGGAGAAGCCGTTGCCACCACCGGTCTGCTGGATCAGGGCTGCCACCCGCAGGCTGCTGAAGATGCCGTCGCTGCTCTTGCCCATGTCGTCGGCAATGGGAATGACGAAACAGGCCGCCAACTGGCCCAGGGGGGTCCCCGCGCCGGTGAAGGTGGGGCTGTTGGGGAAAAAGCGGAAATCGGTCAGCAGCTCATAGAAGGTGCGGGTCACCGCGTCCACATCGCCGCCGTGCTGGGCCTCCACCTGGGCGATGTGGCTGGCCACCCGGTAGAACATACCCGCCGGCGTCTCCAGCAGGGTGCCGTCCACATCCCGGCGCAGGTAGCGGCGCTCCAGCACCTTGCGGCTGTTTTCCGTGAGCCGAATCTTGGCGTCATCCACGTAGTCGGGTGGCGTGACGGGGATGCGTTGCCCCTTGACGTTCTCGATGACCGTCCGGGCGGTGGTCCTCAACTGGCTGTCGATCTGTTCAGTCATGAATGCGCTCTCCTATGAGACCTTCTTCCGATGGAACTCCGATGGGGCTCCAATCAAACCCTGATGGGCCCTCACACAGAATGTTTCACCTGGCATCCGCCCCTCAGCGCCCCATGAGCCGATCGATCTCGGCCCGGAGCTCGTTCAGGTCGTTGATGTCCAGGTAGACGCTGGCAAAACGGATATAGGCCACCTGGTCCACCTGGGAGAGGTGATCCAGCACCAGATTGCCGATGACGCTGCTGGGCACCTCGGCCCGGCCCAGGCTGTGAAGCGCCTCCTCGATCTGCACCACCATGTGCTCGATGGTGTCGCTGCTGATGGGGCGCTTGGTGGCCGCGATCTGGATGCCGGACAGCAGCTTTTGCCGTTCGTACGGCTCACGCCGGCCGTCGCTCTTCACCACCAGCAGGCTGGCCGCCACGTGCTCATAGGTGGTGAAACGCTGGCCACAGTGATCGCAGCGCCGACGTCGGCGAATGCTCTCACCGGCCTCTCGGGTGTCGATCACTCGATGTTGGGTGTGCCCACAGTGGGGACAGCGCATAGGCAGACTCTCTCGCTCTACAGTTCCCGTATGAGTTCCCGTGTGCGTCGCCGGATGGTGACGTGATCCAGAAGATGGAAAATCGCGGCAAAAAAACCAGCCCATCTGGAAGGGAACATCAATCCACCAAGATGGGCTCCCAGCCCCACATATAGTACTTTTGTTGTAGGTGCATACTATATGTAGCGTCAGGCAGGGCCAAAGTATAGCACAGATCGGGGGCCCTGGCAAATGCCAAACAAGTGTTCTGCCAGGGCAATTTCACCGAAAAGGGGCGCCAGCGCGAAATTTTAAGGTTGGGTAAGGAAGAGGGGAGGGATGGGGGGATAGGGGATTGAGGGATTGGGTAATTGGGTGACTGGGTGATTGGGGGGGGCAGGCATACAACCCACCTCATCCCCCAATCACCCAATCCCCGATTCTCTAATCCCCCAATTCCCCGGTCACCAAACTCCTTCAGCGGCCGTTGCTGCGGGAGCGGCGCAGGAAGGAGGGGATGTCCAGGTCATCCCGGTCAAAGGTACGGACCTTGTAGTCCCGGCTGCGGCTCTCCTGGCGGGTGGCCCGGGGCCGGGGTTCGTAATCGGGCTCTTCGTAGCTGAGCAGGTCGCCGTCGTTGGCGCGGTCGAAACCCGTGGCGATGACCGTCAGGTTGATGGTCTCCTTCATCTCTGGGTCGATCACAGCGCCAAAGATGATGTTGGCCTCGGGGTGGGCATTGGCCCGGATGATTTCTGCCGCCTCGTTCACCTCGAAGAGGCTCATGTCTTCGCCGCCCTTGATGTTGAACAGGATGGCCCGCGCCCCCTCGATGGAGACATCCAACAGGGCACTGTGGATGGCCTGCTCGGCAGCCTCCCGGGCCCGGTTCTCGCCCGTACCCCGGCCAATGGCCATCAGCGCGGCGCCGCCCTCCAGCATCACCGAACGCACGTCGGCAAAGTCCAGGTTGATCAACCCGGGGATGGTGATCAGCTCGCTGATGCCCTGGATGCCCTGGCGCAGGACGTCGTCCGCAGTGCGGAAGGCCTGGTTGATGCCCATCTTTTTGTCCACAATCTGGAGCAGACGATCGTTGGGGATCACGATCAGGGTGTCCACATTCTCGGCCAGCTGGGCCAGGGCCGACTCGGCCGTGCGTCGCCGCTGGGATCCCTCGAAGGTGAAGGGCCGGGTGACCACGCCGATGGTCAGGGCGCCCAGCTCCCGGGCCACCGCGGCGATGATGGGCGAGGCGCCGGAGCCGGTGCCGCCCCCCATGCCCGCGGTGACAAAGACCATATCCGCCCCTTCCAGGATCTCTTTGATATCTTCCCGGCTCTCCTCGGCAGCCCGCTGGCCGATCTCCGGGTTGCCGCCCGAACCCAGCCCCTTGGTCAGCTTGTCGCCGATGCGCAGGCGCTGGGGCGCGCTGGAAAGCATCAGGGCCTGGGCGTCGGTGTTGACCGCGATGAACTCCACGCCCTGGATCCCTTCTTCGATCATCCGATTGACGGCATTCTGGCCGCCGCCACCCACACCGACCACCTTGATCTTGGCGAAGTTCTCCACAAATTGCGGCTGTGAATTACTGGTACGCGCCATAAATTGCTTGCTCCTTGTCTGCACGAGAAATCAATGCGAAGCCCAGTCCTACATTCTCTCCTGAATGATGACGATCCCCAGGGCAGCACGCGGGATCCAGAACGCCCTGGCCGGATGCCGCCCCCTCCCTCCTCATATCAACACATATCAACCCTATGTCAACGGCTCCGTCGACGCCCACCGCATGGCTCAGCCTGCCATGGGGCCGGGAACCGCTCAGCCGGGCAACAGGTTGCGCAGCCATCGCATGGCCTGGCCCACCCACTGGGTGTGGGGGCTCGGGGAGTCGGCCGAAAACCGTCGATGCACCGACCGGGCGTCCTCGTGCAGCCCCCAGAGCAACAGCCCCACGCTGGTGGCGTAGGTGGGCGACAGCAGGGTGCGGGTCAGCCCGCCGATGGGCAGGCGGGCAGAAGGCGCCCCCACCCGCACCGGCATGCCAAAGATCTCCCGCCCCAGCTCCGTCAGGCCATGGAGCTGACTCGATCCGCCCGTCAGGACAATGCCTGCCGGCAACCTGTCGTAATATCCGCTCTCCTCCAGTTTTTCCCGCACGATCTCGAGGATCTCGCAGGCTCGGGCTTCCAAGATCTCGCTGATGAAACGGCGGCTGAAGCTCCGCTCAGAACGCTCCCCGAAGACGGTGGCCCAGACTTTCTCATCCGCGGCCACCCGATCGGGCAGCACGGTGCCATAGCGCAGCTTCAACTCCTCGGCCGTTTCAAAGGGTGCATGCAAGCCGACCGCCAGATCGTTGGTGAGATGATTACCTCCCAGATCCAGGATGACGGTGTGGCACAGGCCATCTTCGATGAAAATGGCGATGTCGGTGGTGCCGCCGCCCAGGTCGACGACGGCCACGCCCATCTGGCGCTCCTCCGGCCGCAACACCGCCTCGTTGCTGGCCAGGGGCTCCAGCACCAGCTCGTCGATGTCGATGTTGTGGGACAGCACGCATTGGGCCAGGTTGTTGACCGCGGTGCTGCTGCCGGTGACGATGTGGGCGTCCACTTCCAGGCGATAGGCGCTCATGCCCAGGGGGTACTGGACGGCCCCCTGGCTGTCCACGGTCCACTGACGGGCAATGGTGTGGATCACCTCCTGATTTTCGGGGAGGGCCACGGCCCGCGCGCCTTCCAGCGCGCGCTGCATGTCCTGGCCGGTCACGCCCTGACGATGGTCGACCGGGCTCATCCCCTTGCTGTTCAAGGTGGAAATATGGCTGCCGGCGATGCCGACATACGCGCTCAAGATGGGTTGCCCTGCATCCTCCTCACACTTCTCCACGGCTTCTCCCACGCAGGCGGTGGCATCCTTGACGTTGACCACCACCCCACGCCGGATGCCCCGGCTCACGGCCTGGCCCACGCCCAACACCCGGAGGGCCAGGTTGCCCAGGCTGTCATGGGTTACAGCAGCCGTCAGGGCACAGACTTTGGTGGTTCCGATATCAATAGCTGAAATGAATTCCTGCACGACAACACCTCTCTGGTTAGCCCACACACGCCAGGAATGGGTGCACCGGATACCCCTGGATGACGCCTGTCCGCCACCGCCGGCAGGGCGGTTCAGCGTACATAGGGCCGATGAACATAACGAACATCGATGATCTGTGCGGAGGTCTTGCCGTCCTCCAGTAGCCGCCTGGCAGCTTCCAAATTCTGTCTTTTTGCCTGCAAATTGTAGCCATCGCCCCAGTAGACCCAGACCTGCTCCTGGGGCAAGGGAAAATTCAGCCCCACGCTGCGGTTATAGCGGACCTGGTTGCCCAACTCGGGCAGGGTGTCCATCAAGGACAGTGCGCTCTCCAGGATGCGGGCATCCACCGCGATGCCGTGGCGGCTGTCCAGGGCCCGGGCCTCCTGAAGGGCGTCCAGAATCTGGGGCAGCCCCGGGTCCACCTCGGTCCGGGCGGCCAGGGCCGTGCCATCCGCCAGCAGCCAGTAGGTGCCGTCCCGGGTGACCCAGAGGGCAACGGGCTGCGCCTCCTGGACCTGGATCTCCACCCGGTGGGGCAACCCCAGGCGCACCTGGGCATCGGCCACGTAGGGGTGTTCCAGGAGGGCCTGGCGGATCTGCCCGGGCTCCAGCCAGAAGATGCTCCAGCCATCCACGCCGCTGCGCTGATACAGCTCCTCCCCGGACAGGTAGGTCAGGTCGGTGAAGGAGACATCCTCGGCGTAGACGAACCAGCCGCTGGGCCCATGGAGCCAGAGGATGGCGGCCACGACGGCCACCGCCAACCCCAGGCTGATCCACTTGCTGGGATGCCAGTGCACCCGCCCCCAGAGCCCCTGCACCGCCTGCCCGGCCCGGTTGACGCCGGTCCGGGTGCCCAGCCCCGCCAGGGCAGATTCAAAGCGCCGTCGCCGCCGGGTAGCGGTACGCCGCCGGGCACGGGGCCCAGAAGGGGCCCTGCCCATCCCAGGCCAGCGATGCTGTGACGTTCTGGTGGACCTGGTCATCCCGGTCTTCCTCGATTCCTGGCGGATTAGGACCGCCTGACATACGCGCCACGCCTTCCGGCACTAACGCGCGGTGCGATTCTGTTGCCGCTCTTCGTACCGTTCCAGAGCCAGCTGCACCAGCCGGTCCACCAGCTCCGGATACGGGATGCCGCTGGCTTCCCACAGCTTGGGATACATGCTGATGCGGGTGAAGCCCGGCATGGTGTTGATCTCGTTCAGGTAAAAGGTGCCGCTGGCATCATCCAGCAGGAAGTCCACCCGGGCCAGGCCGCTGGCTTCCACGGCCCGAAAGGCCCGCAGGGCCAGCTCCTGCACGTGGGCGACTTGCTCCGGCGTCAGGGGCGCCGGAATCAGCAGCTGGCTGCTGTCGTCCAGGTACTTGGCCTCGTAATCGTAAAACTCGTGGCCCGGGATGATCTCGCCGGGCACGCTGGCCATGGGTTCGTGGTTGCCCAACACGCTCACCTCGATCTCCCGGGCGTTGGGCACCGCGGCTTCCACCAGGACTTTGGCATCATAGGCGCAGGCCAGCTCAATAGCCGCCTCCAACTCCGCCCGGTCGCGGGCCTTGCTCACCCCCACGCTGCTGCCCAGATTGGCCGGCTTGACAAAGAGGGGATAGCCCAGGCTCGCCTCCACCTCCGCCACCAGGGCATCCGACCGGGCACGCCAGGCCCGCCGGTGGAGAACCCGGCTAGGCGTCTGGCAGAGGCCGGCTGCGGCGAAGAGGCGTTTGGCCACGTCCTTGTCCATGGCGACGGCGCTGGCCAACACCCCACAGCCCACGTAGGGCAGGTTGGCCATCTCCAACAGGCCCTGGATGGTGCCGTCCTCGCCGTAGGGGCCGTGGAGCACCGGGAAGATGACATCCACCGTGGGCAGCGGCTCGCCCTGGCGCTCCCGGGGCAAGAGGGCCCAACGCCCCGGCACCAGGCTGCTGTCCGAGTGGCTGTGGCCGTTGGGGCTGGCCGCCTGCTCGCTCAGCAGGGCCAGGGGATCGCCCCCGGTCAGCCACCGACCTTCGCGGGTGATGCCGATGGGCACCACCGTGTACCCGGCCTGGCGCAACGCGTCCATCACGTTGCGGGCACTGGCCAGGGAAACCTCGTGCTCACTGCTGCGGCCGCCGAAGACCACGCCGACCCGAATGTTTCGCCGGTCTCTGCTGCCGGATCTGCTCATGTCCATTCCCCCACCAGCTGAACCTCGGGCACCAGCTCCACGCCCAGTCGCCTGTGGACGGTGGTCTGGATCAGCTCCATCAAGGCCAGCACGTCCCGGGCCGTGGCGCTGCCCACGCCGCCCGGGTTGATGATGAAGTTGGCGTGAAGCTCACTCACCTGGGCGCCGCCCACCCGTGCCCCCTTCAGCCCGGCGGCTTCAATCAGCCTGCCGGCAAAGTCGCCCGGCGGGTTCACAAAGGTACTGCCCAGGCTGGGCTCTACCGGCTGGGTGCGTCGGCGATGGGCCAGGTAGCCCTCGGCCAGGGCCCGCCCCACCTCTGGCTCCCCGTAGGGCAGGCGGAAATTGGCGCTCAGCACCACCGGCTTGAAGCCGGCCTGCAACAGCTTCTGCCGCTTCAACGTGCTGTCCCGGTAGGCGTAGGCAAAGTCGGCCACCGTGTACTCCCGCACCTCGTCGTGCTCGTCCAGCACCAGGGCATAGTCCAGGCAGTCCTTCACCTCGCCGCCGTGGGCACCGGCGTTGCCCACCACCGCGCCGCCGACTGTGCCGGGGATGCTCACCGCCCACTCCAGCCCGGTGAGGCCGGCGCGGATGCTCTGCCGGGCCACCCCGGCCATGGCTGCGCCGCTCTCGGCGAAAAGGTAGGGGCGGTCGTCCCGGGGAAAGGCGCAACAGGGTGCGGGATCCACCCGCACCTGGCGGCAACGATTTTCGATGACCAGCCCCCGGATACCGGCATCACTGATCAGGATGTTGCTGCCGCCGCCCAGGATGAAGTAGGGCAGGCCCACCGAGCGGGCCCAACGCACCAGCTTCAGCAACTGGTCCACCGTTTGGACGGTGGCGAAATAATCGGCGGGGCCGCCCACCTTGATGGTGGTCAGGGGCGCCAGGCTGACGTGGCGGCGCACCGGGATCCCCAACCGTTCTGGCACGGAAAAATCTTCGATGGCGGCCACGCTCAGGCGGTCGACGACTTCTGGGTTCATGATGCCTCCGTAGGTGCGGTGGCCACGGCCTGCAGCCGCTCCAGCAAGAGTTCCCCCACCCGGTAGCTGTCCCCGGCTCCCAGGGTGATCACCAGGTCGCCGGGCCGGACAGCCTGGGCCAGGTACTCGGCCACCTGGGTCAGCGTGGGAATGTGGTGGATGTTGGGGTGGGGACTGGCTGCCACCAGCTCGCCCGCGGTGACGCTGCCGTCGTCCTGCTCCCGGGCCGCGTAGATGTCGGTGACGATGACTTCGTCGGCCGCCTGGAAGCTTTCCCCCATGCGGTAGAGCATATGCCGGGTGCGGCTGAAGGTGTGGGGCTGAAAGACCGCCCGGATCTGCCGTTCCGGGTAGCGGGCCCGGGCTGCGGCCAGGGTGGCCTGGATCTCGGTGGGGTGGTGGGCATAGTCGTCCACCACCAGCACGCCCTGGGCTTCCCCCTTGATCTCAAAGCGCCGGGCCGTGCCCCGGTAGGTGCGCAGGCTCTCCAGCGCCTGGGCCGAAGGGACATCGCACCAGCAGCTTACGGCCAGCGCGGCCAGGGCGTTGCGCACGTTGTGCAGGCCGGGCACGCCCAGGGTCAGGGGACCGGTGGGCGCATGCCACCACTGCAGGTCGGCCGTGTACCCCTGGCCCGGCGTGGGCGTGGGCCGGACCGCACGCAGGTCGGCCCGGGCGTGGAGCCCGTAGGTGATCCAGCGGGGCGCGGGCGCCTGGTGTCGGGCCCGGATCTGCTCGGCGCCCGGGTCATCCCGGCAGGAGACCACCAGCCCGTCCGGGTCAACGGTGTCCACGAACTGGCTGAAGGCTTCCCGGAAGCTGGTGGGCGTGGGATAGCAGTCCGGATGATCCCACTCCACGTTGGTGACCACGGCGACGGTGGGGCGCAGGCCCAGGAACATACGGTCGTACTCATCGGCTTCGATGACAAAGTACGGGCTGCGTCCGGCGCTGGCGTTGCCGTAGCCTGGCAGGTGGGCCCCCACGATGTAGCCGGCCTCGATGCCTGCATCCCGCAGGACCTTGACGATCATGGCCGTGGTGGTGCTCTTGCCGTGGGTACCCGCCACGGCGATGACCTGACGGCCGGCCAGGAGCGCAGGTAGAAATTCGTTGCGGCGCACCACGGGAATGCCCAGGGAGATGGCGGCCTGCCGTTCCGGGTTGTCCGGCCCCACGGCACTGCTCATGAGCACCACGTGGGGCCGTTCCGCCGGCGCCAGGGCCAGCAGGTTGTCCGCCGCCTGGCCCTGGAAGATGCGCGCCCCCGCGGCGGCGAGCTGTTCCGTCACCGGGCCGACCTGTCGGTCGCTGCCGGAGACCTGCACGCCCATCTCCAGCAGAACCCGGGCGATGGCGCTGAGGCCCGCGCCGCCAATGCCCAGGAGGTGTATCCGCAATGTTGAATCGTGCGCCTTCAGTCGTTCCTGCCAGTTACTTGACATACGTGTGTTCAATCCAATCCCATGGCGATGACTCAATGGTTCGATGCGTCAGCCCCGGACTCGCAAAATCAACAGCAGGCCCAACAACGCCATCCAGTAGGGGGCGCTGAAGAGGGTCAGGGGCAGGTAGTTGACCAACGTCTGGGCCGTTGGGCTCAGTTCCGTGCTGGTCATCCAGCCCAGGGCCTGCACCGGGTAGTCGTATTTGTGCAGAAAGTACCAGAGCATGCCGGCGATCAGGTAGCCGTTAAAGAGCCCCACCAGAATGCTGAGCAGCGTACCCTGGGGCGGTGGCGCTGGCCGGCCGGAAAACTCCAGGGTCCTGCCCGAGTAGCCGGCGTAGACGATGGCGATGAAGAGCAAGGAGAGCACCAGGAACTGAAAAAAGCGCACCCCTTCCGGGTTGTCGCTGCCCAGGAGCTGTGCCCCGGCCGCAGCCAGCACATTGTCAATGCGATCTTCCAGAAAGTCCAGCACCACGATGCCCACCAGGATGAGTACCGTGCTGCCCAGCTCTTTGGCATACCCGCGGGTGACGCCGATCAGGGCAACGATCAGGCCGATGGTGAAAAAGATGACTTCGATGGGCCCCATGATGTCGTCGTTCCTTCGCTTTCACTGGCGTCAGCCCCTGCCCCGCACCCCTGTCTGGCAGAAGGGGCCCGGATTTCCAGCGCCGACCGCCTGCGTCGTCCCGCGGTCTCCGTCAGGCCTTGGCACCGCTGCGCAATGAAGTGGCCGCGATGATCAGCACCAGCGCCACCAACAGGAAGATCACGATCTGGGCGTGGGGCTGGGCTATGGACCAGAGGTTGCCAATCCCCTCCCGAAAGACCGACCAGCTCCCCCGCAGCACCACGGAGACGTCGTTGCGCTCCGTTTCGGCCGCCAGGGTACGCCCTTCGTCCCCCAGCATGGCCACCAGCCGGGGCAATAGGACAGCGGCGAAAAAGAGTCCGTTGGCCATGCCCAGGATGGTGGCCCAGCCCTTGTTGTTGGGCTTCTTGATGGGCGCCAGCTCCGTCCACAGATAGACGATGATGACCACGACCAGCCAGGCGATAAAGAGAAACGTCACCCGGTTGTCAGCGGTGATGATGTCGGGCTGTTCACTGACGGCTGCCAGCACATCGCTATTCTCGCCGCCCAGCCCGCCCGTGGCCACCAGACCGATGAACTTGAAGATCAGGTTGCCGATCAGCTGCACCTGGGGGCCAAAGGTCTGCAGGATGACCCAGCTGGTGACTGCCACGACCAGGACATACAGCTCCCGTGGGCTTCCCCGCCGGCGACCGTTCCAGGCGAAGAACCACAGGTAGACAATGACGGCGAGCAAAATTTCCAGTTCAAAGTTCATGGCAGCTCACCCATTTCGGCATCCATGCTCCTCATGTACCCGCCCGCCCCAGGGCGCCCAGCTCCCGGGCGATGGCGCAGGCGGCGTCGGGGCGGGCCAGGCGGGCCAGCGCCTCGGCCATGGCCTGGCGGCGTTGAGGGTCCGCCAGCAGCGCCAGCAGGGTGGGCACCAGCCGGTCCGTCAGATGGCCATCCTCCAGCATGACCGCCGCGCCATGGCGGACCAGTTCCTGGGCGTTGCGGGCCTGGTTCACCCCGGCGATGGGCAGGGGCACCAGCACCGAGGGCAGCCGGGCCACCGGAAATTCGCCCAGGGTGCTGGCCCCGGCCCGAGCCACGCTCAGATCCGCAGCGGCCAGGGCGTAGGCCATCTCCTCGTGCAGGTAGGGGACGGCCCGGTAGCGACTCGTCCACTCGGGGGAAAGGTGGGTTGGAGGCCACTGGTCTCGAGCCCATTCCTGATACAGGGGCCAATCCCGCTGCCCCACAATGTGCAACACCCGGGCGTGGGGGAGCAATTCCGCCACGCCTTGCCAGGTGGCCTGGTTGATGGAGCGGGCCCCCAGGCTGCCGCCCCAGATGAGCAGCAAGGGCAGGCCATCCTCCTGGGCCAGCTCCGGCCAGGACAAGAGCCGGGCCAGGGTCTGGCGGGCGGCCTGCCGATCCCGGGCAGCCTGGACCAGCTCCGCCCGGACCGGGTAGCCGGTTACCACGGCCTTGCCCTGGGGCACCTCCCCCCCGAAAGCGGCGGCCGCCGCCGGGAAGGTGACTGCCACCCGCTGGGCCAGGCGGCTGAGCCAGCGGATGGCCCAGCCCGGGACCATGTCCGGGAGGTAGATGAGCACGGGCACACGCCGCAGGCGACAGGCCAGCACCACCGGGGCACA
Organism: Litorilinea aerophila; assembly: GCF_006569185.2. Lineage (NCBI taxonomy): Bacteria > Bacillati > Chloroflexota > Caldilineae > Caldilineales > Caldilineaceae > Litorilinea > Litorilinea aerophila. The sequence goes on from NZ_VIGC02000011.1 coordinate 123,750, forward strand.
CACGTAGCCGCCGGTTACAAAACAGACGTGGGGGCGAAAGTGGTCGACGGCGGCCAGGCTTTGGCCCAGGCCTCGCACCATTTTGCCAGCATTCACCACCGCCGTCAACGGGTTGTTCACCCGCAGTTGCCCCGTGTCGATGCCCCGGTAGGCCACCCCTGCCCGCTCCACCAGCTGCCGCTCCATGCCGTGGGTGCTGCCGATCCAGAGCAGGGTGTGGGGCTCAGCGGCTTCTGCCCCGGCGTCGGGTCGACGCAGCCGTGCGGCCACGGCCAGGGCGGGATAGACGTGTCCGCCGGTTCCGCCACCCGAAATCAAAACGCGCATAGGCCTGCCTTCCCAGTTCCGATGTTCTGCCGGCGTTGCCCCGGTTGGCCCGGCTGATGCTCAACAAGATCCCGATGCTCCCCAGGACCGTCACCAGGGAGCTCCCCCCGTAGCTGATGAAGGGGAGGGTCACCCCGGTGGGCGGCGCCACGGCCACGATGACGGCCATGTTCAACAGCGCCTGCAGGGTGAGCATGGCCGTGATCCCCGTGGCCAGGAGCATGCCGAAGTTGTCCGGCGCCCGCAGGGCAGTGCGCAGCCCCCGGTAGGCCAGCAGGGTGAACAGCAGAATCACCAGCAGCGTCCCCAACAGCCCCAGCTCCTCGCCGATGACGGCGAAGATGTTGTCACTCCAGCTCAGGGGCAAAAAGCCGGGCATCTTGGCCATGCCGTTGCCCACACCGGTGCCGAACAATCCTCCCCGCAGCAACGTCTGGACGCCCTGCCAGACCTGCCACTCGCTGCTGTGCAGGGGATCCCAGATGGAATCCAGATAGCGCTCCACCCGGCCCCGGGCATAGCTGCTGTAGTGGATCACCAGCCAGAAGGTGGCCGTCCCCCCCAGGCCCACCACCAGGAGCTGCTTCATCTCGGCGCCGGCGATGAAGAACATGATGGACGCGGTGGCCACGATCAGGATGGCGGTGCTGATGTCCGGCTGGGCCACCAGGAGCACGGTCACCGCGCCCATGAGGACGCTGAAGGGCAACAGGCCCACCCGCACGTCCCGGATCTTGGTGCCTTTGCTGGCCAGCCAGGTGCTGATGTAGATGATGATGACGATCTTGGCCGGCTCGCTGGGCTGGACGCTGCCGCCGAAAAAGGTCCGGGTGGAGCCGTACTTCTCAGAGCCCAGGGCGATGACCGCCAGCAACATGACCAGGGTGATGCCCATCAGGCCGATGCTCCAGCGCTCCCAGAGGGTGTACGGCAGGCGAGCGGCAACCACCATGGCCACCACGCCAATGGCCACCCAGATGCACTGGCGCAGGACAAAGTAGTAGGGATCGCCCAGGCCATAGACCCCCTGGGCGAAGCTGGCGCTGAAGACCATCACCAGCCCCAGCATGAGCAGGGTCACCACGATGGCCAGAAGCCCCCAATCGTAGCTGCCTGGGGCATTTCGGTTGCGGGATGCCGCAGTGGTTGCCATGATGCCTATCCCACGGATTTCATACCAGACATGGAACGGGCCGCCAGCTGCCTGTGCACCAGATGGCGGAAATGTTCCCCCCGGGCCTCGAAGTTCTTGTAAGCGTCAAAGCTGGTGCCGCCCGGCGAAAGGAGCACCACCGTGCCGGGCCCGGCGGTGCGGGCGGCCAGCTCCACCGCCTCGTCCAGCCGCTGCACCACCGCGCAGGCGGGCGCCGGGTGGTCGCTGTAGCGGGCCCGCTCCTGCACCAGGTCCACGATCATGGGGCCGGCCTCGCCGAAACCGATCAAAAAGCGAACCCGCTCCACGATCTCCTGGGCAAAGGTATCCCAGGAGAGGTTCTTGTCCTTGCCGCCGGCCAGCAGAATGAGGGTCTGCTGCTGGCTGTCGAAGCTGCGCAGTCCGGCGATGGCCCGCTCCGGCGAGGTGGCGATGCTGTCGTTGATCCAGGTCACCCCGTCCGCCTCGGCGACCACCTCTAACCGGTGGGGCACGCCTGTGAAGCGGCGGGCCACGGCGGCGATGGCGTCCACGGAGGCACCGGCGGCGGCACTGATGGCCGCGGCCGCCAGGAGGTTGGCGATGTTGTGGTCCCCCCGCAGGCGCACTTCGTCCCGCCGGCAGATGGGTTGCCCCTCCAGGAGCAGAAGATCCCCCGCCAGCCAGGCCCCCTGGGCCAGGGGCGCCTGCCGACTGAAGGGGACCAGCCGGATCCCACGCCCGGCCAGGCTCTCTTGCAGCTCCTGCACCAGGTTCCCCAGCCGCCAGGCCGAGGGGATCGGACCGGCGTGGCGGCTCTCCGTCGGCAAGAGGGCGGCGGTCACGGCATCGTCGCTGCTGAGCACGGCCGTGGCACCCTGGGGGAGGCGGCGCAACAGGTTGAACTTGGCGCTGGCGTAGGACGCCATGTTGGGGTGGCGATCCAGGTGGTTGGGCGTCACGTTCAGGATGGCCGCCACGTGGGGGCCACACGCCTGGCACGGTCCAAAGGCCACAGCCGGGTCAAAGAGCTCCAGCTGAAAGCTGCTCAGCTCCAGGACCACCGGCTCACCCGGCTGGATGGCGTCCAGCCGGTCGATGAGGGGCGTGCCGATGTTGCCGCCCACGTGGACCGTCCGGCCGGTGGCGGCCAGCATTTCCCCCACCAGGGTGGTGGTGGTGGTCTTCCCGCTGCTGCCGGTGATGGCCACCAGGGGGCCCAGCCCCCGGCTGTGGGCCAGCTGGAGGGTCAGCAGGCTGTCGTTGCTCAGGCGGATCCCTCGGGCCACGGCCTCCTGGACCAGGGGGATCTGGGGCGGAACGCCGCCACTCAGGCAGAGCAGATCGCAGCCGTCCAGCAGGTGCAGGGGGTGCCCTCCCAGGGCAAGCTGCACCGGCAGATCCCCCAGCGCGGCCAGCTCGGCCTGGAGCTTTTCGGCCGGCGCGGCATCGCTGATGGTGACCCGGGCGCCCTGGGCCACGAAGAAGCGGGCCAGGGCCAGCCCCTGCCGGGCCAATCCCAGGATGAGGATGGAACGGTTGGCAAAGCGCAGTTCGTTCTTCAACGTCCCCTCTGTCTTTACACGTGACATGCCGGGTCACCTGACCGGTCAAAACTCGGATGGCACTAAACAACGGGCGAGTTCACGCCCCCGTCGCAGGTCCGGCCTCCTGGCCGGACAGAGGTACAGCCTCCTGTCACGCCAGGATGGGTGACCTGCATCCCTCAGATCAGCGCCAGGGCGACGCCCAACATGCCGCTCAACACGCTAATCAGCCAGAAGCGCTCCTTGATCTGGGTTTCGCTCCACCCCAGCAGCTCGAAGTGGTGGTGCAGGGGCGCCATCTTGAAAATGCGACGGCCCTCCCCGTAACGGCGCTTGGTCCACTTGTAATAGGTCACCTGAAGGGTGCTGCTCAAGGTTTCGGCCACAAAGACCGAACCCACCACCGGCAGCAGGAGCCACTGACCCGTCATCACGGCCACCAGCCCCAGGGTAGCGCCCAGGGCCAGGCTCCCCGTATCGCCCATGAACATCTGGGCCGGATGGGCGTTGTACCAGAGGAAGGCCAGCAGCGCGCCCACCACGGTGAAGCAAAAGGCCATCAGGTAGACCTGGTTCTGCAGGTAGGCGATGATGCCATAGCTGGCGAAGCCGATGCTGCTGATGCTCCCTGCCAGGCTGTCCAGCCCGTCGGTGATGTTGACCGCGTTGCTGGTGGCCACGATGATGAAAATCGTGATGGGGATGATCAGCGGGCCGATGCGGAAGAAGCCGCCCTCATATGGCCCCCGCAGGCCCGGCACCCCCACGTAGTCCCAGTGGGGCGGCCCGAAGTAGAGCACCAGGGCGATGATGGTGGCAAAAATGAGCTGAAAGGTGCTCTTCATGCGGGCACTCATGCCCTCTCCCCGGGCCCGCAGGCCCTTCACCCCCTGCCAGTCGTCCACCGCCCCCAACAGGGCGTGGGAGCCCAGGCAGAAAAAGAGGAGCAGGGTACTCTGCCCGATCAGATTCATGCCCCAGAGGTTCGCCACGTTCAACACGCCGGTGATGAGCAGGACCGGCACCACGATCAGGATCCCGCCCATGGTCGGCGTACCGGTTTTCACCTGGTGTCCACCCGGCAATTCCACCCGAATCTGTTTGCCGATCCCCCATCGCTTGAGCAATGTGATGAGGGGCTTGCCCCACATCACCGCGATAAAGAAACTGACGGTACCCAGGGTGAGCGCATATGCCATGAACGACTCTTTCCAGTGGATGCTGACTTCCTGGCCTGTCTCGCAGTCAGCCCGGGGGATCGCGCCTACGCCAGGCTCATTTCTGCCACGATGGTATCCATGCCCACAGCCCGACTTCCCTTCACCAGGACCAGGTCATCGGCCTGGACGAGTTGCCGCAGCAGCTCGATGGCTTCCTGGGCGTCCCCGGTGATGTGGAGGCGATCTTCGGGGAAGCCCACCTCGCGGGCCTCGGCGCCAATGGCTTTCCCCAGCTCCCCCACCGTCACCAGGACGTCCACCACGGCGGCGGCGCGGCGACCCACCAGCTTGTGCCCCTCCTCCGTGTACTGCCCCAGCTCCAACATGTCGCCCAGGACGGCCATCCGGCGTCCACTGCCGCTGGGCTGGAGATCGGCCAGCAGGTTCAGGGCGGCCACGGTGCTGGCCGGGCTGGCGTTGTAGGTGTCGTCGATGACGGTGCAGCCGTTGATCCCGGGCACCACCACCAGGCGGAGCTGGCCGGAGAGGCTCTGCATGCCGGCCACGATCTCCTCCCAGCTCAGGCCTTCCACCAGGCCCACGGCGGCAGCCCGCAGGGCCGTGTGGACGCTATGACGCCCCAGCAGCGGCACCCGCACGTGGAGGGACTCAGGGCGTTGGCTGTCCGGCGGGCGGTAGTGGAAGCGGAAGCGGATCCCCTCCAGCCCCGCGCTTTCGATCTCATCGGCCCAGAGATCCGCCTCGGGAGTGAGCCCGTAGCGGAAAATGCGGGCCCGGGTCAGGTCGGCCATGGCCCGCACCCGTTCATCGTCCCAGTTCAGGATGGCCACGCCGCCCTCCTCCGCGGACGGGAGTGCCTGCACCAGCTCCGACTTGGCCTGGGCAATGCGCTCCATGGTGCCCAGGCGGCTCAGGTGGGTGGGCCCCACGTTGGTGATGACGCCGATGAGGGGGCGAGCCAGGGTACACAGGGTGTGGATCTCCCCCAGGGCGTACATGCCCATCTCCACCACGGCCCGCTCGTGTTGGGGCCCCAGGTTGAGCAGCGCCAGGGGAAGCCCCTGTTCGCTGTTCAGGTTGCCGGGGGTGTGGAAGGTGTTGTAGCGCTGGCGCAAGACCGCGGCCGTCAGTTCCTTGGTGGTGGTCTTGCCCACGCTGCCGGTGATGCCAATCACCCGTAGATCTCCATGGCAGCGGTGCATCCGCTGGAAGCCACCCACCTTCTGCAGCGCGACCACGCTGTCCGTCACCACAAAGGCCAGGGGCGCCCTGCCCAGATCCGCGGCTGCGGCCGCGTCGGCAAATGCCCCGGGGCGGGTACAATCCACCACCCTGGCGCCCTGGGCTTCTGCCTGGGCCTGGCCGTGGGGCTGGCAGATGATCGCCCGGGCGCCGGCCGCCAGGGCATCCTGGATGTAGGCGTGGCCATCAGTCTTCTGGCCCTGCAAGGCAATAAAGAGATCCCCCGGCTCCACGGCCCGGCTGTCCAGGGATGCCCGGGGAATGGGCACCGGCGCCAATGCCAGGGGTGGCAGGTCGCCGGTCAGGGCCTGCCAGAGGGTATGGAGGGTGATTCTGGTTGCCGTCACCGGACCCACAGATACCTGCTCCCTTTGCTGTCCGTACCTTGATCGTAACCTTGATCGTTGCTCATTTGCGACGTAAACATCCTCAAATGCCAAAATCCCCGTTAATCCAGCGAGACAGGCTGGACCGACTCGGGCGGAATGTTCATGTGTTCCAGCAGCCGCTTCATCACCCGGCTGAAGACCGGGGCCGCGGTGTTGGACGCCCACTGGTTGATGTTGGGATCCGGCCGGTCCATCTTCACCAGGACGACCAGCTGGGGGTCGTCCGCGGGGGCAAAGCCGATGAAGCTGACGATGGTTTCATCCAGCACATAGCCCTGGGGCGTGGGGATCTGGGCGGTGCCGCTCTTGCCGGCCACCCGATAGCCGGGCACCCGGGCCTTGGTATTGCCCGTCTCCACCACCGCCACCATCATCTCGGTGAGCTTCTGGGCTGCCTCCGGCTGGAGAACCTGGCGCACGGTGACCGGCTCGGTCCACTGAACGGTTTCGCCATCCACCCGGGCCTGGACCACGTAGGGCTGCATGAGTCGGCCCTGGTTGGCGATGGCCGCGGCGGCCCGAATCATCTGGATGGGAGTGACGGCCAGGCCCTGGCCGAAGCTGTTGGTGCCCAGATCCGACAGGCTCCAGTGGGGGTCCTGGGGCGTCTTGATCAGGCCGTTGATCTCGCCGGAGAGATCGATGTTGGTGGCCTCGCCAAAGCCGAAAAGGCGCAGATATTGGTAAAAGCGATCGGGGCCCAGCAACTGCGCCACCTGGGCCGTCACCACGTTAAGGGAGCGGGCCAGGGCGTCGGTGGCGGTGACCTGGCCGTAGGCCATCCGGTTGCTGTTGTAGATGGCCCGCCCCCCCACGGTGATATAGCCAGTGTCGGTAAAGACGGTGGACGGCTCCATCAACCCGGCGTCCAGGGCCGCGGCCATGGTGATGATCTTGAAAATGGAGCCGGGCTCGTACTGGGCGCTGATGGCCGGGTTGGGAAAACGCTCCTGGGGCATCTCCGGATAGCGGTTGGGATCGTAGTCGGGCAGGTTCACCATGCCCAGGATCGCGCCCGTTTTGGGCGCCATCACGATGATGGTGCCGGCCTCGGCCCGATATTGGGCCAGGCCCTGGGCCAGCTCGTCCCGAATAATCCACTGGACGGTGCGGTCCAGGGTCAGCACCAGATCCTTGCCCACATCGGAGGGGACGAAGCGGCGCACCTCCTCGGGCAGGCTCTCCAGCCCGTCCTGACGCCCGCCCAGCAGACCGGCGCCGTCCTGGCGGAGGAACTCGTCGTAGTACGCCTCCAGGCCCATGACGCCCCCCAAATCGGGCCGTACAAAGCCGGTCAGGTGGGCGAAGAGGGACTCCTGGGGGTAGAAGCGCCGGGGGGTCGGTCGCACGTGGACCTGTTGCAGGGGGTAGATCACATTTTCTTTTTCCTGGAGGGCCTTGAAATCCAGGATCTTTTGGGCTTCGGTCAGGCTTACGTCGTTGGCCAACACAGCAAAATAGGCGTCCTGATAATTCGTCAACACAGACATCGTGTGATCATAGGGCAACCCGATCAGATCGTGCAACTGGCGGGCCACCTCGATGCGCGCCTCCTCGGTCTCCAACTGGCGGGGGGTGGCGGAAATCTGGTAGAAATAGCGGTTCACCACCAGTGGGACGCCGTCCCGGTCGACCATGATCCCCCGGGCCGTCGGCCCTTCCTCCGCCACGACAGACGCCGCCGCCTGATCCCGCTGGAAGATCTGGTAGCGCACCAGCTGTCCCAGGACGATGAGGGTCAAGAGGCCAAATCCGACGGCCAGCAGGTGAAAACGCCCCACGGGCCGGGCCGGTTGGCTGGCCGCGCCGGCATGGGAGGATGCCAGATGGGGTGAAAGTCCGCCGGAAAGGCGGTGGAATGTGCCCGGAGATTCCATGGATGCCTGAGTTATTCCTGAACAGGCTGACGCGGCCACCAGCGGGTCCACCAGCCAAATGGAGCCTCGTCGGCGGCAGGGCTGGCGGGTGTGGGCAAGGCCAGCGGCTCTCTGGAATTGGAGTCAGGGGCAAAGAGGGTCTGCAGCCAGTGGAGAAGCCCCCCCTCCGCCTGGGTCTTTTCCGGCTGGGGCTCAGCCACAGGGGCCGGAATAGCCGGGGCGGCAGGGGTCGCCGGAAGGACGACGAAGGTACGGCCCTCCGCGGGCACATAGCCCAGTTCCCGGGCCCGTTGGGCGATCCGATCCAGGTTGGTGGCTGCCGCAATCTGCCAGGCCAGCTCGCTGTTTTCCTGGATGAGCCGCTCGTGTTGTGCCTGGAGCTGGCTCAGCTCCACCCGGGCCTGCAGGATCTGGGCCGCCAACAGGACGTGCAGGGTCAGCCCCAGGAAGATCAGGCTAAGGCCGGCCACGTAGCGGGCAAAGGCCTGGGGACTGTCCGGCAGCCGGAGCCAGCCAGCCGCCACGTCCATCTGCCGGAGGAGCGGAGACAGCCAACCCGACGGCAGGGGAAGGGCCGGTGCAGCCGTGGAGGGGGCGGTTGTCGCCTGACTCCAGCGGGACGCCGGGGATGACTTTTGGGCATACGGGGCAGAGGGAGAGAATGAACGCTGGGATACCAGTTGCATAAGTGCTCCTCTGTCATCGGCGAATTGGCAGCGACGACCACCTTGCAGAATGACATAGACGATGACATGAAAGACGATGACATGAAAGACGTCAAAATGTCTTGATAATACCCTGATAATGTCTTGATGGTGCCTGGATGCGCTGCTGGTATGCGTTGGTTGTGCCTTGCGGAACCGGCGAAGGACGCTGACAAAGGACGCTGGCAGAGGTCTTCGCCGGGGCCTGTCAGAGCCGCTCTGCGATGCGCAACTTGGCGGAACGGCTCCGAGGATTGTGCTGGATCTCAGCCGCATCCGGCACAATGGGTTTGCGGGTGATGATGCGCAGGCCTGGCATCTTTTCGTAGCCGCCCTGGGGGTGGGATGGATCCTGGACGAAGGAGCTGGCTTCTGCCTGCATCCAGCGCTTCACAATCCGATCCTCCAGGCTGTGGAAGCTGATGACCGCCAGACGCCCTCCAGGCTTCAGGAGCTCCAGGCATTGGGGCAGGACCGACTCCAGGGCCGCGAGCTCCTGATTGACGGCGATGCGCAGGGCCTGGAAGGTGCGGGTGGCCGGATGAAGACGCTCGCCCCGCCGGCCGCCCACGGCCCGTTCTACCGCCTGAGCCAGCTGGCCGGTGGTCTCAAAGGGCCGGTGGCGCACCAGGTAGCGGGCAATTCGTCGGCTGCGCCGCTCCTCCCCATACTGGTAGATCAGATCGGCCAGCTCTTGCTCGGGCCAGGTATTGACGATGTCGGCGGCGCTCAAGGGCTGAGCCGGGTCGAAGCGCATGTCCAGGGGCCCATCCTGCTGGAACGAAAAGCCCCGGTCCGCGAGATCCAACTGAAAGCTGCTGACGCCCAGATCCAACAAGATGGCGTCGACAGGTGCAAAGTGGTGGGTGTGGACTGTCTGTCTCAACTGCGTGAAATTGCTCTGGACGAGTCGCAGGCGCCCTGCCTGGACGGCATGGGAGAGCCGTTCGGCAACCCGTTGAATGGCCTCCGGATCGGCGTCCAAGCCCAACACCAAACCGTCGGGTGCTGAACGCTGGAGCATGGCTTCCGTGTGCCCACCGCCCCCCACCGTGGCATCCACCATGCGCATGCCGGGGCGGATCTGGAGGCCCTCCAGCACAGCCTCCAACAGGACGGGGACGTGGCGATAAAGATCAGATGGATGGGCGCCGGCATGGGCGTCCATCGGGGTCTCTTCCTCATCGCCCGCCTGGATACCACCGGATACCATCATGAGGAACCTGACATTGCTCCTGGACTCATACATTCAAGGCGGCGAACAGTTCGCCGTCGATGTTGCCGCTGTCCAACGGCTGCAGGACCTTTTCCTCCCAGAGGGAGGGCTGCCACAGCTCGACGAATGTATGGAGGCCGGCGACGAGAATATCGCTCTCAATCTGGGCGTAATCCCGCAGGCGCTGGCTGATCAAGATGCGTCCCTGCCGGTCCGGCTTCAGATCTTCGGCGGCGCTGAAGATGGCCCGGCGCAGGAGGGCCGACCGGGGATCGGTCAGGGGCAGGGCGCTGATCTTTTCGGCCATTTCCATCCACCTGGCCTGGGGGATCACCAGCAGACAGCGCTCCACAGGATTCCGGGTGATCACCAGGCCGGCGGCCAGCTGATCCCGGAACTTGGCCGGAATGGTCAACCGGCCCTTGCTGTCCAGACTGTGGATGAATTCGCCGAGGAACACGCGATGATCCCGTTCTGCAGATGGAGGTCACGCCGTGTTACACATCGCCCTGCTACATGGCTGTGACCCAGATGGCGCTCAACAAAGGGCAGTGCTGAACGGTCGGGCAAAGATCCGCCCATCAGGCGGCGGGGACCTGCCAATATCCCAAATTCAGAACACTTGTTCTTGGCGTCCCACTTTTGCCGCCAATTTTCCCCGCAATTAGGGACAACGCCCCACTTTCTACCATAATGGCCCACATTATAGTGCATTTCGTTCCTTATGTCCACCCCGGATCAGGGCCTCCCCTTGGGAAATTTGGGAAATTCCCTCATACTTTTGTCGCATTTTTTATTTGGGTTCCTATCTGGACCAGGATAGCCCTCCACGGGCGGCTTGATTTCGGGCACCTGCTGTGAGTTCATACAGGGAGTTCATACAGAAAACGGAATTGTCATTACAGTTTCGACAGGCTTTCTGGTGTATGGTAACGGAGTCGATTTGTGCGCACAGGCTGAACCGGTTCTTGATTCCGTTTCTCCCATTTTATTTTTGACTTTGAATCCGAGGTGTGCTAACATTGCAAGTTACGCCAGGGAGCGCCGTCTTTTGACGCGCCCTGACCTTGCAAGGAAGAAGGATGGCGAACAGGCCGACCGGCCCGCCAGGCAAATCTGGCTCGACATCCTGTATTGACAACCAGATAACATTGGCAATTGCTGCTGGTAGAAGGGAATCAGGTGACGCGTAGGGGAATGGGCTTTGGCAGGCTCATGGCAAAGGATGCAAGACCCGTACAGCACCTGATTTTTTTTGGCATTATTCCAGGTTGACGTTGACTGTAAATTCCAGGATTGGTTTCGGCCTGGGTAGCAGCGCTGGCGCAATTAAATCATCGTTATTTTTTCGTTATTTTTATTGAGTGGCATCCATATAAAAAACCTTGTTGTACGGAGTTGGATAACCAAGGCACCAGGATATAGGTAGGGCCCGGAACAGCGTCGTGGCCGTTCCGACCACTATCTATAGGGGTGTCTTATTGTTATTTTCCGGCCCGGCGTTGGCCTGAGATGCAGGGTCAATGACGTCCGTTTGGGTATTCATGGGTTTGAAGGAGCTGAGTGCTACATGAGACTGTCCTCGAATGGTACCAATTCTGCTGTGAAAGGGCTGCGCACTGTCCGTAAGTCGTATGCCCGAACACCGACCATCCTGGATCTGCCGCGGCTCACCGAAGTCCAGTTGCGCAGTTTTGAATGGTTTAAGACGGAGGGGCTGCGCGACCTCTTCGACGAGATCTCGCCCATCGTGAGCTTCAACAAAAATCTGGAGCTCCACTTCGGCGACTTCTATTTCGGTGAGCCCAAGTATCCGGAAGACGAGTGCCGGGAGCGGGACATCACCTACGCGGCGCCCCTGTGGGTCAAGGTGAAGCTGATCAACCGGGACACGGGTGAAATCAGCGAGCAGGAAGTCTTCATGGGCGACTTCCCGCTCATGACAGACGCGGCCACCTTCATCATCAACGGCAGCGAACGGGTCGTGGTCAGTCAGCTCATCCGCTCGCCGGGGGTCTATTTCACCGTGGAGGAGGACCGCAGTACCGGCCGTGAGCTGGCCGGCGCCAAGCTGATCCCCAGCCGCGGCGCCTGGCTGGAGTTCGAGACCAGCAAGCGGGACATCATCAGCGTCAAGGTGGATCGAAAGCGCAAGCTGCCGGTCACCCTGCTGCTGCGCGCCATCGGCTATGGCACGGATGAAGAGATCCGGGAACTCTTCGCCGACGTGGACACCGACCTGGATCACCCCTTCATCGAGGCCACCCTGGAGCGGGATGCCACCAGCAACCCCACCAACAACAGCGAAAAAGGGGTGGAGGACGCCCTCCTGGAATTTTACAAAAAACTGCGGCCAGGTGACCCCCCCACCCTGGATAACGCGCGCAATTTCGTCCAAAATCTTTTCTTTACCCCCCGTCGCTACGACCTGGGACGGGTGGGCCGCTACAAGCTGAACCGCCGCCTGGGGCTGAATACTCCCCTGGATACCCGCATCCTCACCAACGAGGACCTGGTGGCGGTGATCCGGCGCATCATCGAGATCAACAACGGCCCAGCCCGGCCGGACGACATCGACCACCTGGGCAACCGCCGGGTTAAGACTGTGGGCGAGCTGATCCAGAACCAGCTCCGCATCGGCCTGCTGCGCATGGAGCGAGTGGTGCGGGAGCGCATGTCCATCCGGGACCCGGAGCAGGTGACGCCCCTGAGCCTGATCAATATCCGGCCTGTGGTGGCGGCCACCCGAGAGTTCTTCGGCGGCAGCCAGCTCAGTCAGTTCATGGATCAGACCAACCCGCTGGCCGAGCTGACCCACAAGCGCCGCTTGAGCGCCCTGGGCCCCGGCGGCCTGCGCCGGGAACGGGCCGGCTTCGACGTCCGGGACGTCCACTACAGCCATTACGGCCGCATCTGTCCCATCGAGACGCCTGAAGGCCCCAACATCGGCCTGATCGGCTCCATGGCCACCTACGCCCGGGTCAACGACTTTGGCTTCATTGAGACGCCATACCGGCGGGTCTACAACGATGTGGAACCCACGGTGGAGGCCCTGCGGGGCCACACCCTGGACGCCGACGTCACCGACCCCGAGACGGGCGAGGTGGTGGCCACCAAGGGCACGGTGGTGGACGAGGAGCTGGCCAAGCGCATCAGCGCCCTCTTCGCAGGCCGCAACAACGGCAGTGAACCGGTCCGCATCAAGGTCAAGCCCTTCGCCAGCCGGGAGGTGGTCTACCTGACTGCCGACGAAGAGGAAGATGCCTCCATCGCGCAGGCATCCTCCCAGCTTAACGCGGTGGGTGAATTCCAGAATCCCCGCCCCTCGGCGCGGCGGGCCGACGAGTTCCTGTTCGAACAGCCGTCCCGCATCCGCTACATGGATGTCTCGCCCAAGCAGATCGTGGGTGTCTCGGCGGCGTTGATTCCGTTCCTGGAGCATGACGACGCCAACCGGGCCCTCATGGGCTCCAACATGCAGCGCCAGGCGGTGCCCCTGATCCGGCCCGAGGCCCCCATCGTCGGCACGGGCATGGAATACCAGGCGGCCATCGACTCTGGCCAGGTGCTGGTGGCCCGCAAGGCCGGGGAAGTGGTCAGCGTGACCGGCTCGGAGATCGTGGTCCAGGAGGACGACGGCACCCGCCGGGTCTATCACCTGCGCAAGTACAACCGGAGCAACCAGAGCACCTGCATCGACCAGCGCCCCACCGTCTACAAGGGCGACCGGGTGGAAGCCGGTTCTGTTCTGGCCGACAGCTCCAGCACCGAGAACGGCGAACTGGCCCTGGGCCAGAACGTGGTGGTGGCCTACATGAGCTGGGAAGGCGGCAACTTCGAGGACGCCATCCTGGTCAGCGAGCGGCTGGTACAGGAGGACAAGTACACCTCCATCCACATTGAGAAGCACGAGATCGAGGCCCGGGAAACCAAGCTGGGCCCTGAAGAAATCACCCGGGACATCCCCAACGTGGGCGAGGATGCCCTGAAGGATCTGGACGAAGAGGGCATCATCCGCATCGGCGCCGAAGTCAACCCGGGCGACATTTTGGTGGGTAAGATCACGCCCAAGGGTGAGACGGAGCTGACGCCGGAGGAGAAGCTCCTGCGGGCCATCTTCGGCGAAAAGGCCCGGGAGGTCAAGGACAGCTCCCTGCGTCTGCCCCACGGTGAGCGGGGCAAGGTGGTGGACGTCAAGGTCTTCGACCGGGACGAACACCGGGATCTGGCCGCCGGTGTGGAGCGCATCGTACGGGTCAGCGTGGCCCAGCGCCGCCGGCTGACGGAGGGCGACAAGATGGCCGGCCGCCACGGCAACAAGGGCGTCATCTCCAAGGTAGTCCCTGTGGAGGATATGCCCTTCCTGGAGGACGGCACGCCGGTGGACATCATCCTCAACCCCCTGGGTGTGCCCGGCCGCATGAACATCGGCCAGATCCTGGAGGCTCACCTGGGCTGGGCAGCCAGCCGCCTGGGCTTCCTGGCCGAGACGCCCGTCTTCGACGGCGCCAAGGAAGACGAGATCGAGGCGGAACTGGCCCGGGCCTGGCTGATTGACCGGGCCTGGCGGGATGCCACCGAAAAGGCCTGGCAGTTGGTCAAGGAACAGCGCATCAGCCCAGAGGAGCTGCTGGACGACGCCGACGCCCGGCGCATCTACCTGGTCGCCTGGCTCGAGCCCCTGGGCTACGACGGGGAGCGCATCTTCAACGACGAAACCTACGCCCGCCATGCCTGCCTGCGGGAGTGGCTGCGGGAACGGGGCTACGAACCCGAAGCCCTGTTGCCCGACAGCTACAGCCAGCGGCGTACCAGCCGGGAATCCAACGAGCTGGTCAAGGAAGTGGCCCTGCGGGAGTGGTACATCTTCCACGGGGGCGAGGTGGGTGACCTCTCCGGCGAAGCCCTGGCCCAGGCCGCGGCCGAGTTGAGCGAGGAGACCGGCTGGCCCCTGCCCACCACTGGCAAGCAACGCCTCTACGACGGCAAGACCGGCGAGCCCTACGACTCCCCGGTCACTGTGGGCGTGGTCCAGATGCTCAAGCTCCATCACCTGGTGGAGGACAAAGTCCACGCCCGGAGCACCGGCCCGTACAGCCTGGTCACCCAGCAGCCCCTGGGCGGCAAGGCCCAGTTCGGCGGCCAGCGCTTCGGCGAGATGGAAGTGTGGGCCCTGGAGGCCTACGGCGCGGCCTACATCCTGCAGGAGATGCTCACGATCAAGTCGGACGACATCACCGGCCGGGTCAAGACCTACGAGGCCATCGTCAAGGGCGAGGAGATCCAGAGCCCTGGCGTCCCGGAGAGCTTCCGGGTTTTGGTGAAGGAATTGCAGAGCCTGGGCCTCTCGGTGGAAGTGATCAACGAGAAGAACGAGGTGATCCAGTTTGGCAAGGAAGACAGCGAGGAGCAACTGCCCAAGCTGGGCTTCAGCCTGAATGTACCGGGGCCGATGAGCCGGAGTAGCGAATAACTGTGTCGGGTTCGTCCCCTGGGGGAAAGAGCGGCGTTCATCGCCACTCCCCCCCGGGGGGATTCGCACCCTGAAAAAGGGAGATAGATAAACAGATGGAAGTCAAAGATTTCGACGCCATTCGTATCTCATTGGCCTCACCGGAGCAGATCCGCGAGTGGAGCTACGGCGAGGTAACCAAACCGGAGACCATCAACTACCGGACCCTGCGCCCAGAGCGGGATGGCCTCTTCTGTGAACGGATTTTCGGCCCCACCAAGGACTGGGAGTGCGCCTGTGGCAAGTACAAGCGGGTGCGCTACAAGGGCATCGTCTGTGACAAGTGTGGGGTGGAAGTGGCGCCCAGCCGGGTGCGCCGGGAGCGCATGGGCCACATTGAGCTGGCCTCCCCCGTCAGCCACATCTGGTACGTGAAGGGCGTGCCCAGCCGCCTGGGTCTGCTGCTCAACATCAGCCCCCGCCACCTGGAGCGGGTGCTCTACTTTGCCCAGTACATCGTCACCAACGTCAACGAGGATGCCCGCAGCCGGGCCATCCAGCGCCACGAGCGGGAACTGGCCATGCGCCTGGCCCGGATCGACCACGAGATCGAAGGGACCATCACCGAGCTGGAGAACCAGCTGGAGTCCCGCCTGGCTGCGCTGGACGAGGAAGAGGAACAGGCCATCCGGGAGCTGGATGAACGCATCAACGACGCCTCCTCCCGCATCATCAGCGAGGCCCAAAACCTGCAGATCTGGCTCCAGGATCGCATCGGCAAGAAGGCCGAGCAGGACCAGCACCTGTCGTGGACAGAGCAGGCCGTCATCCAGGCCGGCGAAGTCATTTCCCGGGACCACGAGACGGCCATCAACAACCTGGTCCAGGAAAAGCTCAACGAGCTGCAGCAGGAGTCCGACGAAGAGAAGGCCGACATCCGCCTGATGATCGCGGCCAAGCGGGATCATGTGCGCAGCGAGCTGGGCGCCCAGATTGAAGAGCTGCGTCAGGGGGTCGAGGAGCGCAAGGAGCGCATCCGGGCCCAGATGGAACGGGAGCTGGAGGACCTCAAGTCCCTGGAGGAGAAGCAGCTCCTGACCGAGAACCGCTACCGGGAACTGGCCGAGAAGTGGGGCAATGTCTTCACCGCCGGCATGGGCGCGGAGGCCATCCGGGACATTGTGGCCAAGTTGGACCTGGACAAGCTGGCCAAGGAGCTGCGCAAGGAGATCCGCACCACCCGCAGCAAGCAGCGCCGCAAGAAGGCGGCCAAGCGCCTTCGGGTGGTGGAAAACTTCCGTAAGAGTGGCAACCGCCCCGAGTGGATGATCCTGACCGCGCTGCCGGTGATTCCGCCGGACCTGCGCCCCATGGTGCAGTTGGACGGCGGCCGCTTTGCCACATCGGATCTCAACGACCTGTACCGCCGGGTCATCAACCGCAATAACCGCCTGCACCGGCTCATGGAGCTGGGCGCGCCGGATGTGATCGTGCGCAACGAGAAGCGCATGCTGCAGGAGGCCGTGGACAGCCTCATCGACAACGGCCGGCGCGGCCGGGCCGTCAGCCGCAGTGGCAAGCGCAAGCTCAAGAGCCTCAGCGACCTGCTCAAGGGCAAACAGGGGCGCTTCCGCCGCAACCTGCTGGGGAAGCGCGTAGACTACTCGGGCCGCTCGGTGATCGTCATCGGGCCGGAGCTCAAGCTCCACCAGTGTGGCCTGCCTAAGAAGATGGCCCTGGAGCTCTTCAAGCCCTTTGTGATGCGCCGCCTGGTGGAATACAACTATGCGCACAACATCAAGAGTGCCAAGCGCATGGTCGACCGCATGAGCCCGGAAGTCTGGGACGTGCTGGAAGAGATCTGCAAGGAGCGGCCGGTCCTGCTGAACCGTGCGCCCACCCTGCACCGCCTGGGCATCCAGGCCTTTGAGGTGGTCCTGGTGGAAGGCAGCGCCATCCACCTGCACCCCCTCACCTGCACGGCCTTCAACGCAGACTTCGACGGCGACCAGATGGCCGTCCACGTGCCCCTGAGCAGCCAGGCCGTCAAAGAAGCCCGGGAGCTGATGCTCTCCAGCCAGAACCTGCTCAAGCCCAGCAGCGGCGACCCCATCGTCGGGCCGTCCAAGGACATGGTGATGGGCGTCTACTACCTGACCGTCATGGAGTCCAAACCCCGGCGCTCCAAAGCGAGGGCCAACGGCGCCAATGGGGCCAATGGGGCCAACGGTGAGGAGCCCCGGCTGCCCACCTTCGCCACCATGGACGAGGCCGAGTACGCCTACGACATGGGCATCATCAAGCTGCGGGAGCCCATCCGGGTCTGGTTCACCAGCAAGTACGACCAGGTGCCCGTCTCCGAACTGCTGGTCGGCTCGGAGCGGATGGCGCCCTACGGACCCGAGGCCGGGATCAGCCAGCGGGTGCTGGATGCCCTGACCGGACACGGGATCCGCACCGTGGGTGAGTTGATGGACTACTACACCCGCGGCGAGAACAAGATGATCCAGGAGATCGCCGGTTTCGGCACCGTGGCCATGGACGAGACCCGGGAAGCCCTGCGGGTGCTGGGGCTGTTGGGCGCATCCTGGCCCAGCGAGCGCCTGATCACCACCACGGTGGGGCGCATCATCTTCAACCGGGCCCTGCGGGAAGAGCTCTGGTTTGTCAATGAAGTGTTGGACCGCAAGGGCGTGGATGCGGTGGTGGCCCGCTGCTACAAGCACCTGGGCCGGGAAGTGACCGCAGAGGTGGTGGACAACATCAAGGATCTGGGCTTCCGCTACGCGACCCGCTCCGGCATCACCATCGCGGTGAGCGACATTCGGGTGCCCGAGCAAAAGGCCGAGATCCTGGAGCGCACCAGCCGGGAAGTGGAGCTGAGCGAGCAGCAATACCGCCGTGGCCTGATCACGGCCGAAGAGCAGTATAACAAGATCGTGGAGCTGTGGACCCGGGCCACGGACGAAGTGACCGACGCGGTGAAGCAGCTGCTGAACCCAGAGGAAGGGTTGGGCGCCATGGCCCAGTCCGGCGCCACCAAGGGCGGCATCAACCCCATCCGCCAGCTGGCCGGCATGCGTGGTCTGATGGCCGACCCCAACGGGCGCATCATTCCGCTGCCCATTCGCTCCAACTTCCGGGAAGGCCTCACGGCGCTGGAGTACTTCCTGAGCACCCACGGTTCCCGCAAGGGTTTGGCCGACACCGCGCTGCGCACGGCCGACGCCGGCTACCTGACCCGACGCCTGGTGGACGTGGCCCAGGACGTGATTGTGACCATGGAGGACTGCGGCACCACCACAGGGATCTGGATCAACGCGGATCAGGCGGCCGCCATCGGCGAAACCTTCAGCGAACGCATCGCCGGGCGCTTCCTGGCTGCTGACATCACCGATCCCGAGACCGGGGAGGTGCTGCTCAAGGCGGGCACCCTGCTGGACGAGGCGGCCCTGGCCACGGTGGCCCGGTACAAGATCCAGCAGGCCTACGTGCGCAGCCCGCTTTCCTGTGAGGCCCGCTTCGGCCTCTGCCAGAAGTGCTATGGGGAAGACCTGGCTCGAGGCGGTGTCATCAAGCTGGGCGAGGCTGTGGGCATCATCGCGGCCCAGTCCATCGGCGAACCCGGCACCCAGCTGACCCTGCGCACCTTCCACACCGGTGGTGTGGCCGGCGGCGACGACATCACCCAGGGTCTGCCCCGCGTCGAGGAGCTCTTCGAGGCCCGAACGCCCAAGGGCGAAGCGGTCATCAGCGAAATCGACGGCACGGTGGACATCTACTGGGAAGGCGAGATCCGCATGCTGCGGGTCAGCCGCACCGACCTCAAGAGCCGCAACGTGGAGATCCCGGCCGGCTACCAGGTCCTGGTCAGCGACGGCGACCGGGTCCAGGAGGACACGGTCATCGCCCTGCCGCCCGAGGGCGAATCCGCCGGGGGTGCGTCCGAGGAGGCTACTGCCGAGGAGGCCGGCGTGATTGGCATCGTGGCGGGCATGGCTGGCGAAATCTTCCTGGAAACCCAGGAGGACGGCCGCACGGTGGCCACCATCCGCCGGGAGGACACGGAAGTCTGGGAAGTGGACATCCCGGCCAACGCCCGCCTGCGGGTGGAGAAGGGTGCCTACGTCCATGCTGGTGAGCAGCTCACCGAAGGGGCCAAGAACCCCAAGGAGATCCTGCGCATCCAGGGGCGGGAGGCCTGCCAGATCTACCTGCTGGAAGAGGTCCAGAAGGTCTATCGCAGCCAGGGTGTGAACATCCACGACAAGCACATCGAGGTGATCCTGCGCCAGCTCCTGCGGCGCATCCTGGTCCGGGCTACCGGCGATACAGACCTGCTGCCCGGGGAGCTGGTGGACCGCTTCGAGTTCGAGGACATCAACGCTGCCGTGGTGGCCAAGGGCGGCAAGCCGGCCCGGGGTGAGCCGGTGGTGCTGGGGCTGACCAAGGCGGCCCTCAACACCGAGAGCTTCCTGGCCGCAGCCAGCTTCCAGGAGACCACCCGGGTTCTGACCGAAGCGGCCATCCGCGGGCAACGGGACGAGCTGCGGGGTCTCAAGGAGAATGTGATCATCGGCAAGCTCATCCCCGTGGGCACCGGCTTCCATGCCCGGCGGGAGCGGCAGATGCGGCGTCAGGCCGAGCTGGCCGCCCTGCAGGAGCCCGCCCACCTGGCGGTGGACGAGGAGGAGGACGGCGAGCTGGAGCTGGACGACCTGGACTTCAGCGACCTGGATATGAGCGACCTGGCCGGAGTGGCCGAGCTGGGCATGGAGCCCCTGGGGGTTTCCGCCAGCGACGAGGACGAAGACGAGGATGTGGAGATCGACTTCGGCTCGCTGGAGAACGACGAGTCTGAGGAAGATCTGGACGTGGACATGGGTTAATGGCCGATGCGCCTGCCCTGCAGGCGTATGGAAAGAGGACAACAGGGGCGGCGTTGCGGGGGCAACGCCGCCCCTGTGCGCGTTTCCGCCCGATCGGCCCGCCCATGACGCATCGTCTGTGTTATAATCACCCCACGACATAGCCGGCCCAACTGGCGCCAACACCATGCCGACCATTCGGCCGTGCCATCGCTGGCGCGCTCGTCGCAAAACAACCAAACGCTAGAAAAGAGGGAATCAGGTTCCATGACTGCCCCACGTAAACGGTATGCCCTGGTGGGCACCGGCGGCCGCGGACGTATGTTCGTGGACGCCATCTGCGGCCGCTACCGGGATAACGCCGAGCTGGTCGCCCTGTGCGACCTGAGCCAGACCCGCATGGATTTCTACAACCAGCAGATCCAGGAGCAGCACGGCCTGCCCCCGGTGCCCACCTTTCACGCGGACGATTTCGACCGCATGGTGGCGGAAACCCGGCCCGAGGTGGTCATCGTCACCACCATGGACGCCACCCACCACATCTACATCATCCGGGCCATGGAGCTGGGCTGCGACGCCATCACCGAAAAGCCCATGACGGTAGATGCCGAAAAGGCCCGGGCCATCTTCGACGCCATTGAACGCACCGGCCGTCAGCTCCGGGTCACCTTCAACTACCGCTACGCGCCCATCGCCACCAAGGCCCGGGAGCTCATCATGCAGGGTGTGGTGGGGAAGCCCCTCCACGTCAACTTCCAGTGGGTGCTGGATACCTTCCACGGGGCCGACTACTTCCGCCGCTGGCACCGGGAAAAGGATAAATCCGGCGGGCTGCTGGTCCACAAGGCCACCCACCACTTCGACCTGATCAACTGGTGGATCCAGTCCTACCCCCAGGAGGTTTTCGCCATGGGGGACCTCCTCTTCTACGGCCGCAAAAATGCCGAAGCCCGGGGAGAACGCTACGAGTACGACCGCTACACCGGCAACGAAGCTGCCCGCCACGATCCCTTCGCCCTGCGCCTGGACCAGCACGAGGTGCTCCGCCATCTCTACCTGGAGGCAGAAAAGGACACCGGCTACATCCGTGATCGCAACGTCTTCGGCGACAACATCACCGTGGAAGACACCATGAGCGTCACCGCCCGCTACCGCAACGGCGCCATCCTCACCTACTCCCTCATCGCCTACAGCCCGTGGGAGGGTTACCGCATCGCCATCACCGGCGACCGGGGCCGCCTGGAAGTGGAGCTGGTGGAGTCGGTGGGCAAACAGTTCATCGCCGGCGAAGAGGAGACCATCCGCCGGGATGAGGAGAGCGAGCAGCGCTTCGGTGGCAAGCATATACGGGTGTTCCCCATGTTCGGCCGCCCCTACGAGGTGGAGATCCCGGAAGGGGTGGGCGGCCATGGCGGCGGCGACCGGGTGATGCTGGAACAAATTTTCTCCCCCAACCCGCCGGCGGATCCCTTCAACCGGGCCGCCTCCCACATCGACGGCGCCGCGTCCATCCTCCTGGGCATCGCGGCCAACGAATCCATCGCCACCGGCCGGCCGGTGCGGGTGGATGACCTGTTGCCGTTGCCGGTGTAAACAGCAAACAACCGCAGGTTCGGCCAGGAGGCCGGACATGGTTACCTCCCCCTGGCGGGTTGTCAAGAGAGCGCTGAGGGAAGAGCGTTGAGAGGAGGGAGCAAAGATGACTCGAGAACGGTTTGACGCCATGTTGGCCAGCGTTCGGGATGAGATTTTGCTGATGGGGAGCCAGGTGGCCGAGGAACTGCAACTGGCCCTGCGCGCCCTGGAGGGGTTGGACGGCGAACTGGCCCAACAGGCCATCGCCGTGGACCGGGAGATCAACCGGCGGCGCTTCGCTATCGAGGATGAATGCTTCCTCCTCATCGCCACCCAACAGCCCACGGCCCGGGACCTGCGCCTGATCTTCGCGGCCATGAACATGATCGTGGACCTGGAACGCATGGGCGACCAGGCCAAAGGCGTGGCCAAGCTGGTGCCCCAACTGGCCCAGCGCCCCCACCAGCACCGCCCACCCGAACTCCACCAGATGGGCCCCATGGTGGCCCGCATGCTGGAAGAGGCGCTCCAGGCCTACGCGGAAAACGACATGGAGCTGGCCCGCAAGGTTATCGCCGACGACGACCAGGTGGACGCGCGCTACGCCAACGTCTTTACCCAGGTGATGTACCAGATGGCCCAGGCCGGCAATCCCGAGCAGGTGGAGGCAGCCTACGAGCTGCTGCGGGCAGCCCGCGAGCTGGAGCGTTTTGGCGACCTCTGCACCAACATCGCCGAACGCACCCTCTACCTGGCCACCGGCTCCATGGAGAATCTCCACGCCGCAACGGCAGGTTCGCCTGAGCCACGGTGAAACGCCCCTCGACCGGAGCAAAGGGCCGACCATGACCCTTGAGCAGGTGACGCTGCTACTGATCCTGGTAACCACCGTCGGGCTCTACATCACCCGCTGGCTGCCCACCGAAGTCACCTCCCTGCTGGCCATTGTCGCGGTCGCGCTCACTGGCCTGCTTCCGCCGGAACAGGCCCTGTCCGGCTTTGCCAGCACGGCCACCATCACCGTGGGCGCCATGTTCGTGCTCAGCGGGGGCCTGCTGCGCACCGGCGCGCTGGAGACAGTGACCATCTACCTGGCCCGCTTCTCCCGGGGCGATCCCCACCGGCTGTTGCTCTTGCTGGCCCTGACGGTGCCAGTGGCCAGCGCCTTCGTCAACAACACCCCCATCGTGGTGATGATGGTGCCGGTCGCGCTGGCCCTCAGCCGCCAGTTCGGGGTGCGGCCCTCGAAGCTGCTGATGCCCATCAGCTACTTCTCCATCCTGGGCGGCACCATGACCCTGATCGGCACCAGCACCAACATCCTCATCGACGACCTCTACCGCCAGGCGGGTGGACCCGGCTTCACCATGTTCGAATTCACCCGCCTGGGCGCCATCTACACCGCGGTGGGCAGCCTCTACCTGGTCCTCATCGGCTATCGCCTGCTGCCCAATCGGGCTCCCCTGATCGACCTGGTGAGCAACCGGGACAAGGCCACCTACGTCACCGAAATCGTGGTGGATGAGGACAGCAACCTGGTGGGCCAGTCCACGGAACAGACCTTTGACCGCATCTCCCAACAGGATCCAGGGACGTCGCCCACCCAGGAGCGACGCCACCGCCGGTTGCGCCGGCCCCCTTCCATCCGAACGGCCACCAACCACGAACAGGAAGACGGGGTGGAGTTGTTGGCCCTCTCCCGGGGAGAACAGGTCTACCGGGCGGAGGAAACCCGGGGACAGGTACTGCAGCCGGGTGACATCCTCATGGTGGCCGGCTCGGCCAACGGCCTGGCCCGCTTCCTGGAACAGCAACAGACCCGGCTGGCCACGGTCCTGGCCGACAGTGAACGCACCCCCCTGCTGGATGTGAAGCAGAAGGTGGTGGAAGCGGTGGTCCTGCCGGAATCACCCTTCAACGGGCGGATGGTCGGCAATCTGGCCCTGAACCGGCTCTACGGGATCAAGGTCATGGGCGTGCAGCACCGGGGGCGGCAACGGCTGACTGGCCTGCGCAATATCCGGCTGGAAAGTGGCGACGTGCTGCTCCTCCTGGGCGCGCCGGAGACACTGCAGGCCGCCAGCGAGGCCGAAAAGCTGCTGCTGGTGGAGGGGATCGAGCGTTCCATCCTGCGGGTGGACAAGTATCGCATCGCGCTGCTCATCATGCTGGGCGTGGTCCTGCTGGCGACCCTCTCCTCCATCCCCATCGTGGTCCTGGCCGTGGCCGGGGCCGGCCTGATGGTGGCCACCCAGTGCCTGCGGGTGGACGAGGCGCTCCAATCCCTGGACGCGGGCACCCTCCTGCTCCTGGCGGCCACCATTCCCCTGGGGGCGGCCCTGGAAAGCACCGGTCTGATTCACCTGGCCGTGGACGGGATCACCTGGCTGGTGGGCGACGCCCATCCGGTGCTCTTCCTCTCCCTCTTCTACCTGATGACCAGCCTGACCACCGAGATCATCTCCAACAACGCGGTGGCCGTCCTGTTTACGCCCCTGGCCCTCAACCTGGCGGCCCGCCTGGGCTTCCATCCGACCCCCCTGCTCATCGCCATTGCATTCGGCGCCAGTGCCGCCTTCCTCACCCCCATCGGCTACCAGACCAACGCCATCGTCATGGGGCCGGGTGGCTACCGCTTCAGCGACTACCTGCGGGTCGGGCTGCCCCTCTCCCTGCTCATGTGGCTAACTGCCACCATCTGCATCCCCTGGTTCTGGCCGCTGACGCCGGGCGGGTGAGGGAAGGCCTGTTCCAGCCTGGGAAGGGATGGCGGTGGGCATCATACCCCCGCTTGCGGCGACCGACGGGCCAGGGCCCACTGAAGCCCCGCGGCCAACAGAAGGCCAGTCAAGGCACCGGAGGTGGGAATCAGCCAGGGCGGCACGGCCGCAGCCGGCCCGGTCCCAAAGGGGGCAAAACCCGATAGCCCCATCAAAACGAGGCCGACTCCCCCCCCCAGAGCGGCGGCCGCCCATGCCAGCACCGGCCAGCGCGCCACAGCCAGGCCGGCAACGACTCCCCAGGCCAAGAGCACGCCAAACAGTCCGGCGCCCAAACTGGATAACAGGGCCGCCACCGGGCCATCGGCATCCACCGTCACCAGGGGTGCCAGGACCAGGCCGGTGCCCACGCCGCCCGCCAGCCCGCCCAGGACCAGACGGGGCAACAGACGGCCCGGTTCTGGCCAGAGCAGCCGGCCCACCCCAATGCCCGCTGCCAACAGGGCCCCGGCCACCAGCCCCATGAGCGCCACCATGGGGCCGATGAAGAGCGCGTCCAACACGGACGCAACGGGGCCAGCAGCCCCAGGGGTATACAAGGTCCCCGCGGCGTGTAGGACAAGGGGCGGGGTCAGGCCCAGGCCGAAGGCCAGCCCGCCGGCTCCCGCCCCCACAGCGACCACCTGGCGCAGCCAGGGCAGATTGGCAGCCAGGCGCATGTGAGCCAGCGTCCAGGCCACCCCCCGTCGCCGCCTGCGATCCAGCCCCATGAGCAGAGACGGATCCAGGTGGAGGATTTGGGCCAGGCCTCGCCTGACCCGAGCCTGAGTCTCGGGCAGCGCCTCATCCAGGGCTGCTGCCAGCCTGTCCACCGCATCTGGCGCCTCTAGCCGGGCCAGGCTTCGGGCCGCCTGATCCCGGACAGGCTGACAGCCATCCTCCAGGATGCGGGTCACCAGGGCCCCGGCTGTGGACGGCCCGGCAACGCCAGCCAGCAGTCTGGCCGCGGCCACCCGGGCTTCGGGCGCTTCATGCTCAAGCAGGGACAACAACAGGGTTTCCTGCGCTCCTTCGTCGCCCACCCGGGCCAACCAGTAATCGGGCTCCTGGTCGTAGCGGATGGCCGCCCGGGCCAGCAACGCCGCCGCCGGACCGTGGAGATCCAGCCGGTCGCGCACCTGGTCCAGCCGCTGAAATTTGCTTTCGCCCAGCAGCAGCTCGGGATCCTGCTGCCAGTCGGCCAGCTCCTGCTGCAGCAGCTCCCGAGCCCGCTTCAACTGCCGGTCCTGCTCATCGACCCAGCTGGCTACAGTGGCCGCCAGCACATCGTGGGTCAATTCGTACCTGTCGCCATCCCCCACGCCTCGCACCAGACGTTGCCGGACCAGCCGGTCGAGGATCCGCTCCACAGCCTGGCTCCCGGCCCATTCCGACACGCCATGGGTCAGGAGCTCCCGCCGGACCGCCGTTCGGGTTCCCTGAGAGGTCACCAGTGCCAGGAGGAGATGCCGGGCGATCTCTCGCTCCGGCGCGGAAAACTCGGCCAGCGAGGTATCCACATAGCGGGCCAGGATCCCTTGGGCGCCGCCCAGGGCGGCAAAGTCCGCCGGGGTGATCTCCTCGCGGCCGTCGGCAGCAGCCCGGGCGTACAGGCCATCGCAGACCAGTTGAAGCTGGGGCGGCATGACCGTGCTGTCTTCGCTCCCGGCGGGGCCCTCCGTGCTCCCGGCCACCAACTCGTCCAACAGATCTTCCACCAGGTCGGCGGCGTAGCGAATACCCAAGCGCCGGGCCGGCTCTTGGATGGCCTGGCGGGCCTGGCTCCGGGTCAGGGGAAGCAGCCGCATCTTGGTTCGAAAGATCTCCGGCAGCCGGTCGTCGAACTCGCCCATGGCGGCCAGCCACTCCTCCCGCAGGCTGAAGACCACCTTCACCGGCACATCCCGGGCATCGAAAAGGCGTCCCATCTGGGCGATAAAGCGGGCCCGGGCGGTGGCGCTGAAGCGCAGGAAGAACTCCTCGAACTGATCCAGCACCAGGACCAGGGTGCCGGGCAGATCCCGGGTGGCCGCCGCCAGGCAGTCCACCAGCGAGCCTGGGGGCAGATCCGCGTCGGGCCGCAGGCGGGCCAGGGCCTGACGAATGGCCGTCTCGGGCTCCTCCAGGGCACGGACCATCACCGCCACGTAGGGCGGATCGGCCTGGGCCAGGCGAGGCAGCACGCCGGCCTGGAGCAGGGACGTCTTGCCGGCCCCCGAAGGGCCGTAGAAGAGAACCAGGCGATGGGCATGGATGAGGGAAAGGAGGGCCGCGGTTTCCTGCTCTCGGCCGAAGAAGATGGGGGCATCCTCCGCCTCGTAGGCGGACAGATGTTTGTAGGGACGGGTGGGCAGGGGCATGGGTGTTGGGTCGCCGGCCAGGGGTGCCGGCGTGGACGAGGGACGGCTGCGGCTGGCCAGTTGGGCCATGAGCGTCTCCAGGAAAGCCGTAGCCCGGACGTCGATCACCTCAACGCCGTGACGCTTGCACCAGCGTAAGACCCGGGGGGAGGGCTCGCCGCCGAAGGCGTAGGCCCTGCGCGCGAAGAGGTCCAACGCACCGGTGACCTTGCTGAAGAGCCGTTTGAACTCGGGATCGGCCAGGTCATATCCCACGAAGACGATGGTTTTGCGGGCCAGGTAGCCTTCCAGCACCACCGAGACACTGTCCTGATCCAGAAAGAAATCTTCGTAGTCATCTTCGGTGAGCACCAGGGACTGCACCTGTTCCAGCGTCCCCCGCAGCTTGTAAAGCTGGGTCTTCTCCCCCTCTTCCAGGGCCACGTCCGCGCTGCTGACGATGACGTCCAGGGAGCGCCCCGCAGCCTCGAAGGCCCGCTCCAGGCGCCGGTCGACGCAGGTGGTGGCAATGACCTTGAGGCTGCCCAGCCGGGCAATGAGGTCGTGGGCCTTTTGGGGTTGGGCACCGGTGAGTTCCACCTGTTCCCGCAGAAACTGGATCAGGGCCTGTCGCCCAAACTGATCCTGGTAGGCCTGGGCCGCCTCGGGAAAGGTATAATCCTCGTCGGGCGATAGCTGGCAGCGGGCGACCAGGTGATCTTCCAGCCGATCCACCAGTGCGCGCCCGTCCTGGTTGCGGGCAAACCGCTCCCCCACGAAGAGCAGGACATTGCCCCGTTCAATCTGTTCCAGCAGGGCTTCGGGAATAACCAGCATGGGTGGCCCTCAACATCCAATGCCCGGCATCCGCCGCACGGAGGAGATCATCTACGGCGTGGCCGGAGCGGTCGCTTCCGGCAACAGGTTCAGGGGGATGGTGCACGAAACGTAGCCTGCAGCGCCGCTGACCCAGCCGATCTGGCCCGTCTCCCGGACACGAACCTGGATCCAGGTGACAGTGCCGATGCGCCGCTGGGCGGTCATGACCTGCTGATCGCTGCGGGCCAGGGGCTCCAACAGGGTCCCCCCGGTCAGGGAGGTCATGGGGGGATCGTAGTCAATGCCGGGCCCGCTGCGGAGGTTCAAGCCGGCCACATCCACGGTGCAGGTGGCGTCGTCAATGGCGAAGTGGACGGCGGGATCGACCGGCCCTACCTGGATCATGTCGTAGTGGACGTGAACCCGGGGGCTATCCAGGGTCTGGACCACCAGGGCAAGAACACCGCTGTCGTACGCGTCATCCATGATCTCCCCCACAGGCTGGCCGTTCAGGGTAAAGAGCATGTTCGCCCCCCGAGCATCCACCCGCAGCTGGTCGGGAGCGGACTCTTCCCCTTGGATGGAGTCATCGCGCCCCTCAGCCAACAGGTTCAGGCGGGCCGGCGTGCTCTTGAAGATGAACCAGCGCTGGGTTCGGGGTGAGATCATAAAGCCGTAGTACTGGTCTCCCGTACGCCGCAAGGCCAGCCCGTAGCGAAAGTCTCCCTCCACCGCGGTGTTGGCAGCGTCGGGGAAAAGGGCGACTTCAACGGTAGCGTCCACCAGGGCGCCGCCGGGCCAGGACACCAGGGCCCGGTCGTGGGCAGTGCGCACCTCCACGTGATAGTACTCTGGCTCATGGTAACCGATGAAGTAGTTGTCGAAAACCAGCGTACCCGGCCAGCCACTCAACGGATCCGTGAAATCATCGTGGTACTGTTGGGCGGCATGGTTCACCGGTGGAGCGAGCGGATAGACAGCCACCCAGTCATGGTGGACGTGGACCCGGATGGCATCCTCGGTCTGGACCAGGAAGCCGATGGAGCCGGCCGTGTACCCTTCGTCCTGCACTTCTGCCACGGGATGGCCGTTGACCATGAAGCGCAGGAGTGGGCCCTGGGTCTCCACCCGGAGATGATCCGGGCTGGCCTCCTGCCCCTGTATCGATTCGTGGCTGCCGTCGGCCAGCAGGGTCAATCCGGAAGTCGAACTCTTCACAACGTACCAGTGCTGACTGCGGGGAGCGACCAAAAAGCCATAGTACTGCTCGCCGGTGCGCCGCAGGGCCAGCCCATAGCGGAAGTTTCCTTCCGCCGCGGTGTTGGCCGGATCCACAAAAACGGCCGCCTCCACTGCCACATCCTCAAATGTGCCCGCGGGCCAGGGGACCACCACCCGGTCATGGGCGGTGCGCACCTCCACGTGATAGTAAGCCGGCTCGTGGTAGCCGATGAAGTAGTTGTCAAAGACCTGGGCATTCGGCCAGCCGCTCTGCACATTGGTGAAGTCGTCCTGGAACAACACCTCGCCGGAAGCGGACGGGGCAGGCATCTCCATCGCGGCTGGCGCAGGCGGGGGCAGAGCTTCCGCGGTCGCGGGCGCAGGAGTCGCCGGGAGCGGGGGCGTGGCAGGAGGCACAGCCGCCGTACAGCCCCCAAGGCCCCACAGCCCACAGACCAGCACCAGTTGTACCACCCAGCGGCCCATCGTCCACGACGGTGCCGCTGGCACCCCCAAAAGTGTTGCCATTTCTCTATTCTCCTTCAACCCGGTCTGCCGCACAGCGGAAACCGGCTACGGATCGAAAACGGTCATCATCGGGGGCCACCTGTTGGCGATAGGCCATATCTCGCTGGAGGCCATACCGTCCACCCCGCAGTAACCTGTGCCCCGTCAGCACCGGCGCATAGGGGGAATCCACCCATTCCCAGACATTGCCGGCCTGGTCATAGACATCGAAGGGGCTACGGTTGAAGGTGACGCTGCCCACCGGGTAGCTTTCCACGGGGGAAAGGGCATTCACCTGCCCCCCCGCCAGCGGATCCGCCCCCCATGGGTACAGGGCGGGGGCCTCTCCGGGTCCCCGGGCAGCCACCTCCCATTCAGCTTCGGTGGGCAGGCGTTTCAACGCCCAGGCACAGTACCTTGCAGCCTCCTCCCAGGTGACCCCCTGGACCGGGTGGCGATCCCGGCCTGGCGGCACGGTACCATCGGGCCAGGCCAGGGGTGGCGTGTGGCCTGTGGCGGCCAGATAGGCCGCGTACTGCTCATGGGTCACCTCGAACTGATCCAGCCAGAAGGCGGGCAGGCTCACCCTCATGGCCGCCACATGGTAATCATCCGCCCTGGGCGCGCCCACTACATATTCGCCGGGCGGGATGGACACCATGCCCTCGGCTGCCGGCAAAGGGAGCGCTGTTTCAGTCGGCGTGGACACGGCCGTCGCTTCGGCCACCGGGGCCGGCGGCGCCTCTTCTCCACAGGGCAGATCAGGCCCCCAGGAGATGACCAGCGCGCCCAGGGGATCGATGGGCGCGCTTCCCCGCTTGGCATCCATCCACCGGCGGACCTGACTCAGGTCGGCGCAGGTTGGGGGCTGGGGGGGCTGATCTGGGAAGATGTAGGTGGCCTCGCCGGCCCGCACGGTCACCACCTCCCCCTGGGCCCGCACCTCGGTGGCCCCTGCCAGGGTCACCATACAGGTCAGTTCGGGCGCGTGGCAGGTCACAAACTCGGTGCCATCTTCAATGGCGGTGATGGTGGCATAGTCTGTGGTCAGGATCAGCCGGGCGTTGGCCTGGCCCGTCAGCTCTGCGCGGGTGTGGCCAAAGGCCTGGCGCATACGCACGAAGATGAAGCCGGCCGCCTCCAGCCGCACGTCGGCCATGTCTATCTGGGTGTCCCGAAAGAGCTCCACCACCAGGCGATCGGGGAAGCGCAAAAGGCCCCGCCCCTGTTCCAGCACGGCGATGCGGTCGCCCGGCTGGACGTCGACGGACTCATCCTGGACCAGCCCGTGGCGCACATCGCCCCGCAGCCGGTCCACCGTGACGGCCAGCGCAGTCAGATTGGCATTGGGCATCAGCAAGGAGCCACCCTGGGAGGGGAGGCCTGCCGGGGTGGTAGCCACGCACGCGGCCACCACCAGGCCAAGGGCCATCGCCATGGCCGCCCACCCAAGGTGGTGCCACACATCTCGATTCATGGGGCCTTTCTCCTTACTGGCCAGGAGCCAGGAACATGTGCTGCAAAAAAGGCGTGCCCTCCGGAACTGGAGGACGTCCTCACCGACAGCCCAGGAATATCTGGAAAGGCCGAAGATGTGGAGGAAAGTGAGGTCAGAAGCAGAGCAGACAGATACAGATCAAACAACAGGTCACAGGAGCAGTGGATGTGGCAAAGTCAGAGGAGGCGACCCGTCTTTACCGGGATGCCCTCAGAGTACAGGAAAACCGGGGCAATGTCAACGATTCGAGAAATTTTGCTGCCAAATCCCTATTGACATCCGGCCCAGACTCCGCTATACTAGCAGCCACCCAGATTATTTTCATGCCCAAATTAATTTCACGCCACAGCCAGGATACCCACCCCCTGGACGTGGCGGCGCCTTCGGCCCTGATCCCTGCTGTCCATCCGCCATATTTTGCTTGGTGTGTTCCAATCCCTTGGGTCGCCCCCGGCGCATTTCGTCCGATCCGTTTCATTCACTGCGTTTCATCGAGGGCATATGGTCAAACATGCCACCCACATCAAAGCAGAAAACCAGCGCAGGCTGCTGCTCACCCTGCTCCGCCACCAGCCCATCTCCCGGGTGCGCCTGGCCCGCTGCACGGGGCTCTCCTCCACCACGGTGACCCACCTGACGGCCCCGCTCCTGCGGGCGGGCATCCTGGCGCCGGCCGGCACAGACCAGGAAGCGGCCACCGAAGGCGCCGGCCGCCCCCCCCAGGCTCTGGTCCTGGTGCCAAAAAGTCGCTTAGCCCTGGGCATCCACCTGGGCGTCCGCCGGGCAGTGGTGGCCCTGAGCACCCTGGAAGCAGAACTGGTCGATCAGCGGGTCATCCCCCACCCCCAGGGTGAATCGCCCGAAGGAATACTCGCGGCGCTGGCCGATGCGGCCCAGGAGTTGCTGGCCCATCATGGAATTACCCTGCCTTCGGAGCGGATCGTGGGGGTGGGCGTTGGGGCCTCTGGCCTGGTGGAAGCCGAGAGCGGCGTCAACGTGTGGGCGCCTGCCCTGGAATGGCACCATGTGCCCATCGCCGCCATCCTGGGCCAGCGGCTGGGGCTTCCCGTGGCGGTGGAGAATAACGTGCGCTGCATGGCCCTGGCGGAATCCCTCTTCGGCGCGGGACAGGGGAAACGGGTGCTGGCCTTCATCTACGCCCGCATGGGCGTGGGCGCCGGCCTGGTGGTGGACGGCCGCATCTACCGGGGGGCCTGGCACGCAGCCGGCGAAATCGGCCACTGGACCGTGCTGCCCCACGGCGGGGAGCTCTGCCGCTGCGGCAACCGGGGCTGCCTGGAGACCCTGATTTCCGAGCGGGCCCTGGTGGCCCAGTCCCAGCAATTGGCGCCGGCGGTGGTCCAGGGGCAGGCCGATCCCCTGGCGGCCATCTTTGCCGCCGCCCGGACCGGCCATCTCCCCCTCCGCCAGATGCTGGCGGAGCGGGCCGAATATCTGGGCATCGCCCTGGCCAACCTGGTCAACGCCCTCAACCCCGAACTGATCCTGCTGGGTGGCCTGCTACACGAAGGCTACGACCTGATTCAGCCGGTGGTGGAACAGGTGCTGCGCCAGCGCTCCTTCCACGGCATCGGCGCCCAGGCCGAACTGCGCCCGGCCACCTTCGGCGTGGACAGCGGCCCGGTGGGCGCGGCAACCCTGGCCCTGAACGCCTTTTTCTACGGGAGTGTGCCGGCCCGCCACACGCGAAAGAGACAAGCCCAGCCATGACCCACACCATCGCCTTCTTCGCCCTGGCTCGCCCCACCTTCGATGTGGGCCTGGCCCAGGAGATCGCCCAGACGGCCCTGAACCAGTTGACCGTAGCCGGCTACCGGGTGATCGGCCCGGGCGCCCGCCTGGTGATGGATGCAGCCGCGGTGGAAGCGGCCCTCGCCGACTGGCCAGAGGAACCCTGCGACCTGGCTGTTCTGCTCCAGGCCTCCTTCGCCGACAGCGCCATGGCCCAGTCCATCGCCCGTGCCATGCATGCCCAGGGCATTCCCCTCCTGCTCTGGGCTGTCCCCGAGGCCCGCACGGGCGGCCGGCTGCGGCTGAACAGCCTGTGCGGCGTCAACCTGGCCGCCCACGCCCTGGCCCGGCAGGGCATCCCGTACGACTACCTGTTTTACCCGGCCGGGGATGAAGCCGCCCTGGCCAAGGTCGATAGCCTGGCCCGGGCCGGCTACGCCCGCCGGATCCTGGCCGAATGCCGTATCGGGCTCCTGGGCCAGCATCCCCCCGGCTTTGACACCTGTGCCTACGACCAGGCGGAGCTGGCCCGGACCCTGGGGAGCCAGGTGGTCCCCATCCCGCTGGCGCAGGTCCTGCAGGCCGCGGCCCAGGTTCCCCCGGCCCAGCGGCAGGAAGCCCTGGCCCATCTGGCCCGCTGGGCCCCCAACCTGGACGAGCTGGACGCC
This sequence comes from Litorilinea aerophila, assembly GCF_006569185.2. Taxonomy (NCBI): domain Bacteria; kingdom Bacillati; phylum Chloroflexota; class Caldilineae; order Caldilineales; family Caldilineaceae; genus Litorilinea; species Litorilinea aerophila. The sequence goes on from NZ_VIGC02000011.1 coordinate 156,823, forward strand.
CGGGCGACCGCCGGCACGGCCGGGGTGTACGCCGCCCTGCGGGAGCTGGCCACGGCCCGGCACCTGGATGGGCTGGCTGTGCGCTGCTGGCCCGAGTTTTTTACCGAGCTGGGCTGCGCAGCCTGCGGCGCCATGAGCGCCCTGACCGAAGAGGCCGTACCCTGTAGCTGCGAGGCCGACGTCCACGGCACCCTGACCCTGGTGCTCCTCCAGGCCATCAGCGGGGAGCGCCCCTTCATCGCCGACCTGGTGGATGTGGACGTGGACGACGACAGCGCCGTGCTCTGGCACTGTGGGCTGGCGCCCCCGTCCATGGCCGATCCGGCCCAGGGCATCCAGGGCACGGTCCACAGCAACCGGGGGCTGCCCCTGCTCTTCCAGTTTGCCCTGAAGCCGGGGCGGGTCACCCTGGCTCGATTGCACCACCTGCCCGGCCAGGGCTACCGGCTGGTGGTAGGCGGCGGAGAGATGTTGTCTGCCGCGCCCAGCTTCAGCGGCACCAGCGGCGTCATCCGCTTCGACCGGCCGGCTCGGGAGGTGTTGGACAGGGTGCTGGGCCAGGGGTTAGAGCATCACCTCTGTCTGGTCTACGGGGAGCATCGCCCCGCGCTGGCTGCCTGGGCCCGCCTGATGGGGCTGCCCATGATGGATCTGACGGCCACGCCCCGGGAGTTTCTGCCGCCCGATGGTCCGGTGAAGAAGTTCGATATGTGAGTTTGAGGCAAGTTTGGCCAGGCCAATTCATGCCAAGTCCATTCACCAAAGACAGGAGGAACACCATGCAGGACAATCGACTTTCGCGACGGGCATTTCTGCGCAGCGTAGGGCTGGGCGCGACCGGCCTCTGGCTGGCCGCCTGTGCTGCGCCGACCGCGGCGCCGGGCACCGAGAGTGCCGAGGGAGGGGCCGCGCCGGGTGCCGCCGCCATCACCCTGGACTTCTTCGCCTGGGGCGATCAGACGGACATCCCGGCCTGGGAACAGCTGGCCCAGAACTACATGGAGATGCACCCCAACGTCACCCTGAATGTCTCCCCCACCCCGGGCGCCGACTACTACGCCAAGCTCCAGACCCTCTTCGCCGGCGGCACGCCGCCCCATGTGGCTTCGTTCCAGGGCTGGGAGTGGCAACCCTATGCGGACCGGGGGCTGCTGGCCCCGCTGGACGAGTACGTGCAGGACAGCGGCCTGACCGCGCCCTACCCCGAGGGCATCCGCAGTCTGGAGGTCTCCACTCGCCGCAATGGCCAGATCTACCTGATGCCCCTGCAGGTGGCGACCATGGTCATGTTCTACGTGCCGGCTCTGTTCGAGGAGGCCGGGGTGGACCTGCCCACGGACGACTGGACCTTCGAGGACTTCCTGGCCAAGGCGGAGGCCATCACTGATACCTCCGGCGACAAGAAGCGCTACGGCTACCAGGCCAACGGCATCTGGCCCCGGGATATCCACTGGATTCGAGGCACCGGCAAGCAGGAGTTTGACGAGCTGGTGGATCCTCACACGGCCATGTTCGACCAGCCGGAGATCATCGACGTGATCCAGATCGTGGCCCAGGACGTGATCTACAAGATGGGCGTGGCCCCCCTGCCGGCGGACACCGACACCGGTGCCAACACCATCCAGACCGGCAACGTGGCCATGAAGTACGAAGGGGCCTGGTTCTTCACCCAACTCAACAGCCCAGCCCTGCGGGAAGAGGGCAAAGAGATTGTCTTCGATGTGGTCATGATGCCCAAGCAGCAGGACCCGGAGCGGCCCCACCGGGGCTGGTCCGAGGGGGTGGCCATTCCCCGCACCGATCTCGTGGGCGAGGCCTGGGGCTTTGTCAGCTACATGGGTGGTGAAGAGGGCAACAAGCTCTACGCCACCATCACCGGGCGCATCCCCAACAACCTGGATTTGATCGAGAACTTCTGGATCCCCACCATCGCCGAACGCTTCCAGGTTCAGAACGGCAAAGCCTTCCTGGAAGCCATCAAGCGCTCTGAAGTGGACGTGATCGGCGGCGTCTCCCGCACCCAGATGTGGAACGAGGTGGTCAAGCCCGACGGCTGGGACCGGCTCAACAACAACAGTGCCACCGCAGCGGAGGTGCTGCCGGTGGTGAATGCCGGGGTGCAGGCGCTGTTGGATGAATATTGGGCGAATCAGTAGACAGTAGTCGGTAGTCGGTAGACAGTAGACAGTAGACAGTAGACAGTAGAAGGGGCGGGGGCGGGTGGTCTGCCGTTCCTCCGCCCCGGGTTTTCTGGATGCTTGCCTGAGGGAGAAGAGCCATGGCCACCGTGACACCTGCCCTGCCTGGGGGGCGGCGGAGCCCATCCCGGCGTCGGTTACAGGAGTGGCTGGACGGTTATCTGTTCGCCGCGCCCTTCATTGTGGGGTTTCTCTTGTTCATCGCCTATCCCATGCTCTATTCGGTCTATCTGGCCTTTATGGACTGGGATCTGCTTTCGCCCCCCCGTTTTACCGGCCTGAAGAACATCGTCCGCCTGTTTGAGGATCCCAAGGCGCGGCTCAGCCTCTACAACAGCGCCTACTACACCGTCTTCGCCGTGCCGTTCCAGCTCCTCATCTCCTTTTCCCTGGCGCTGGCGCTGACCCAGAAGTTGCGCTTCCGGGATTTCTATCGGGCAGGCTTCTACCTGCCCATCATCGTGCCCCTGGTGGCCAGCGCCGTGGTCTGGCAGCGGGTCTTTCACCCGGAATTTGGCATCCTCAACGAGGTGTTGGGCTGGGTGGGTATCCCGCCCCAGGCCTGGCTCTTCCGGCCGGAGCTGGCCAAACCAGCCTTCATCTTCATGTCCTTCTGGATGATCGGCCGCCAGATGGTCATCTTCATTGCCGGCCTGGGCAACATCCCAGAGTCGCTGCTGGAGGCGGCCAACCTGGACGGCGCGGGGACGTTCCGGCGCCTCTGGCATGTGACCATCCCGTTGATGACGCCCCTGATCTTCTACAACATGGTCATCGCCATCATCAACTCGTTCCAGACCTTCATCCCCGCCATGATCATGACCCAGGGGGGGCCGGAAAATGCCACCCTGTTCGCGGTATTGTACATCTACCGCCAGGGCTTCGTGAACTTCAACATGGGCTACGCGTCGGCCCTGGCGTGGGAGTTCTTCATCATCGTGGTGGGCTTCACCATCGCCCAGTTCTACCTGTCCCGCCGTTGGGTCTATTACGAGGGTTGAGCCTGGGAGGCAGCCATGCAGACGCATGTGGACATACACGCCAAATCGCTTCAGGAAAGCCGGGCCCGCACCTTGAGCCGCAACCGGCTCTTCCAGGGGCTGTGGCTGGGCTTCCTGCAGATCTTGATGACCGTCCTGGTGATCAGCTTTCTGGTGCCCACCCTCTGGATGGTCAGCTCCTCGCTGAAGGCCTCCACCGAGATCTTCACCCATCCCATCCAGTGGCTGCCCCAGACGCCCCAGTGGCACAACTACGCGAAGGTGTTCGAACTGCAGCCCATGGGCACCTTCATCAAAAACACGGTGATCGTGGTCATCTTCGCCGTGCTGGGAACGGTCATCTCCTCCATCATGGTGGCCTACTCCTTCGCCCGTATGGAATGGCCTGGACGTCGCTTCTGGTTTTCCCTGCTCATCGCCACCATGATGCTGCCGGATGTGGTCACCCTGGTGCCCCGTTTCGTCCTCTTTCGGACGCTGCCTGCCTTTGGCTTCCAGGGGCAGTCCAACTGGCTGAACACCTTCCTGCCCCTGATCGTCCCCTACTGGACAGGGGTGACGGCCATCTACGTTTTCCTGATCCACCAGTTCTTGCGGGGCATCCCCATGGAGCTGGAGGATGCCGCGGCCATCGATGGCGCCAGCCGGTGGCGGATCCTCTTCCAGATCCTGTTGCCCCTCTCCAAGCCGGTGGTGGCCACTGTGGCCGTCTTCGCCACCCTTCAGCACTACAACGACTATTTGAACCCCCTCATCTACATCCGTTCCCGGTCCCTTTGGACCATGCCCCTGGGCCTGGCCGCCTACAACGACGCCTACGTGCAGAACTGGGAGGTGGTCTTCGCTGCCAGCACCATCATGGTCATCCCCATGGTCCTGATCTTTCTGGTGGCCCAGCGCTACTTCGTCCAGGGTATTGCCATGACCGGCTTCGGCGGCCGCTGATGATTGGATCCAAAGATTTTACAGACAACACAGCGAGGACTGGAGGAGATCTGTGTGAATCTGTGGATCCAAAGGGGGCGGTCAGTGACCATCCACAGAAACAGAATGACCCTGGTGGGTAGACGTGGAGTGGGCCGCCAGCGGAATTGTGGCGCTGTTCACTTTGGCCTGGCGGCGCCGCACCTCGTTGAGCAGCATGTAGGTCCGACGGCCATTGTCGGGCAGAGAGTAGCGCATGGCATAGGCCTTTTCCAGCCACTGGCGCGCCTCGGCAAACTGCTGCTTCTGAGCCAGGATGGCCCCCAGGTTGGAGGCGGCCAGGGCCGACGCCGGATTCTCGGCCAGCTCGGCCCGCAACCGGGTTTCCTGATGGTCCAGCCGGGAGTTTCGCCGCAGGATGACGCCCAGGTCAAAGATGATTTCAGGCAGGATGCTGGGCTCCTGACACTCGGCCCGATGGCGAATCCGGGCCCGGTGGCGGGGCACAATCATGTCCAGCTCCCGGACGACCCGCAGGTAGAGATTCGCCTGGGCAAAGTCCCGGGAGGGATGGAGCTCCAGCGTCTCGCCGGCATCCACCACCACGTTCAGCAGATCCTCCTCATCTTCCTCGCCTTCGTTAATCAGCGCCAGAGACTGAAGCAGTACAGGTTGGCCCGTGTGGTTGACCACCTGGATCAGGTTCCCTTTCCGGGTCGCGGAGACCCAGGGCGTATCGGCCCGCAGGTCGCTGCCCAGGGGGAGGGCCTGGCGCTGGGGAAACTGGACATCCAAAAATTCCAGAAAATCCGCCGAGTAGTTCTTGAAGATCCCCACGTGCTCGTGCACTTCGTCGTCTTCCAGCAGCTCCACCACCACCTTCTGGCCGATGTAGCGTTCCAGCAGGGGATCGTGGACGTGGCCCACCTGGCCGATCACCTCGCTGCCCAGGCTCTTGAGGTGGGCCTCCCCGGTCTCGGTGATGTAACGGCCGGCCGGCTTGCGCAGCCGGCCCACCAGCACGCCGATCATCTCGCTCAGGGACTCCCCGGCGATGTTGAAGAAGTGGCGTACACCCCGCCCCAGGCGCCGCAGCGGACCGGGATGAAAAGAGCGCTCCAGGTCCCGCTGGCGACGGGCCCGGCTCTCCTCCGCCAGATCATCCACGTAACGGAAGATGGCCTGGATCTCGCCATATTCCTCGCCGTAGAGGATATAGCTGGACTCCACATGGTTGGCGTCCTGCACCAGGTTGCGATAGCGCAGTTCCAGCCCGGTGGGCTCCAGCTCCATTACCCCCCAGATAATCTTGCCGTTGACCCGTTCCAGGGTGACGTGGAAGCTCTCAAAGGATTTGAGACAGGGATCGCAGCGCCTGGAGCGCAGATAGGCACCCACCAACGTACCGAAGAAGATGAGGCCCAGGGTGGCCAACAGGGTAACGTCGAAAACTTCACGCAGGGCAGCCATGGCACTCCCCTTTCTCCATGGGGTGGTTGCCTCAAGGATCGTATACCTTGAGCGGGATGAATGAGGGCATGATCCTATCAGTGCATCACGAAGGGGATGCCCGACCGTCCGGCGGCTTTAGGGAGATCTCCGTTCGTGTCCGGCTGATAGACTCGGGTGTTTGGGATGTGAAAAGTTAACAGACCAGGGGGGCAATGCAGTCAGCGCCTTCGTTACGGGGGCTGTTTACGTAGGTGCTGACCGGGTATGCTTCCATGGCCTCGGCCGGAAATGGACGAAGTAGGTGGTGCAGAAGGGAAGCCCGCTCCCGTTCCCGATCCAGGTCGATGGTGAGCCAGTTCTGGTAATCCTCGGGCGCCACGATCACCGGCATGCGGTTGTGGAGGGGAGCCATCAACTCGTTGGCCTCGGTGGTGAGGATGGTGCAGGATTCCAGGGCCGAACCATCCGGGCCCGTCCAGAATTCCCACAGGCCAGCCATGGCAAAGGGAGAGCCGTCCCGCAGGTGGACGAAGTAGGGCTGCTTGCCCTTGCTGGTGCGCTGCCACTCGTAGAAGCCATCGGCCGGGATCAGACAGCGGCGGCGCTTGAACGCGGCCCGAAAGGAAGGTTTCTCGGCCACCGTTTCGGCCCGGGCGTTGATCAGGCGGCTGCCCATGCTCGGGTCTTTGGCCCACGAAGGGACCAGGCCCCACTGAACCAGCGCCCACTCCCGGGTCTGGGTCCGGGCGTCGGCGCGCACAATGGCCACCGGCTGGGTGGGCGCAATATTATAGCGTGGAGCCAGCTGCGGCGGCTCCGCCAGGTCAAAAAGCTCGGCCAGCCGCTCCGGCGATGAGAACAGCGTGAATCGTCCGCACATGGCGTCATTATAGCACCACGATTGGCAGCACGTCCAGTGCTTCAAGATGACCGCGGGACTATGTTCGTGCACTCGCTTACTACCTGGCTGCCTGGCGATTTTTCCCCTCCCCGCGACCGTCTGTGTTATACTTAGCCCTGGCGTAAATGCGCCAGTCCGAAGTCCGAAGTCCGGAGTCCTGAGTCTGGCGTAAATATCCTGGCACTGTGGCCAGGATTGACCCAACAGGCGTTGTCCCGTCGACCCAGGACAACGCTCGAACGTTTAAACCGGGACCAATCAACCTGAAAGTCCATGACCGTTTTGACCATCTCACCCGGCGATGCCCGCATTCCCCAGGGTGTGGCCGACTACTTTTGGGAAGAAGCATATCAACGGCGCCAGTTGGAAGGCCAGCTATTGGCACTTTTCCGCCGCTGGGGATACGGCGACGTCATCCCCCCCATGTTCGAGTATGCAGACACCCTCAACATCGGCGCCAGCCCCCGGCTCCAGCAGGAAATGTATCGTTTTCTGGACCGGGACGGCCACACCCTGGCCCTGCGGCCAGACATGACCATCCCCGTGGCCCGGCTGGTGGGTGCCCGCCTCCACGACTGGCCCATGCCCCAGCGCTTCTGCTATGCGGGCAGCGTCTTCCGCTACACCGACCCCCAGGCCGGGCGGCAGCGGGAATTCTTCCAGGCCGGGGTGGAGCTCGTCGGGGCCAACACGCCCGAGGCCGATGCCGAAGTGCTGGCCCTCACCGCCCACGGGCTGGAGGCAGCCGGCCTGACCGACTTTCGCCTGGTGGTGGGCCAGATCCAGTATTTCCGGGGGTTGCTGGAGGCTCTGGGTCTGACGCCAGCCCAGGAACAGGCCCTGCAACAGGCCATCGACCGCAACAGCGCCGCCGAGCTCAACGACTTTCTCGAGCAGACGCCCCTGCCGCCGGAACAACAGGCCAGCGTCCTGGCCCTGGCCGAGCTCAGCGGCGCCGACGTGGCCCAGGTCCTGGAGCGGGCCGGTCGCTATTGCCTCAACCGCGCCATGGCCGCCGCGCTGGACAACCTGCGGGCCATCAGCCAGGCCCTGGACGCCTACGGCGTAGGCAGCCGGCTCTACCTGGACCTGACGGAGATCCACAACCTGGGCTACTACACGGGCATCACCTTCGAAGTGCTTGCCCCCCAACTGGGCTTCCCCCTGGCCAGCGGCGGGCGCTACGACAATCTGGTGGGCGCCTACGGCCATCCCCAGCCGGCGGTTGGCGTCGCCATTGGCCTGGATCGCCTGTTGTTGGCCCGCCGTCTCCAGGAGCGTCAAAGCGTCTCCTCCCCCACCCGCCCCATCCCGCCCGACCTCCTGGTGGCCACCGGCGGCGACCGTGGGGCGCTGGCCATTGTGCAGCAGTGGCGGGAGGCGGGACTTCGGGTGGCCGTGGACGTGAACGGCCGAGGGGAAGAGGCCCTAACCATGTACGCCCGCAGGTTGGGTATCCCCCGGGTACTGACCTGGACAGGAAGCGGCTTTCATGTCCGTGAGACAGCCGGGGACGCCACCGGCCAGCCCGCCTTCTGGCCGGCAGAGGAATCCTTTCAGCGGGGCCAGGCGCTCCTGGAGCAGCCGGCCGCTCACCCCAGGGGAACCTCATGAGCCAGGAAACCCACACCCTGATGTTTGCCCTGCCCAAAGGCCGCATGCTGCCCAACGCGCTGGGACTGTTGCGTCGTGCCGGCTTTTGGACGCCGGATCAGGACAACGGGCGCAAGCTGATTGTGGAAAGCCCGGATGGCCGGCTGCGCTACATCATGGCCAAGCCGTCGGACGTGCCCACCTATGTGGAATATGGCGCGGCGGACCTGGGCATCTGCGGCCTGGATGTTTTGCGGGAAAGCGGCCGCAACGTCTATGAGCCACTTCTGTTGCCCTTTGACTACTGCCGCCTGAGCCTGGCCGGCCCGGCCGACCGGCCGGACTGGCCCCTGCGCTACGCCAGCCAGCCCCGGGTTGCCACCAGCTTCCCCCGCCTCACCACCGAGTTCTTTCGCTCCCGGGGGGTCAACGCCGAGATCATCAAACTCAACGGCTCGGTGGAGTTGGGGCCGCTGGTGGGCCTGGCCGACCTCATCGTGGACCTGGTCTCCACCGGCAATACCCTGCGGGCCAACGGCCTGGTGGAGATCCGTACCATCATGGAAAGCCAGGCGGTGCTCATTGCCAACCGGGCGGCCTACCGCCTCAAGGCCCCGGCCGTGCAACCCCTCATTCAGGCGTTGCGCCAGGCCATCACCCAGCAATCAGAGGGTGCGTAGGGCATGGTGCGTGCACTCACGCCAGCCTGTACCAGACCTGCCGACATAGCCAGTCAACACAATCTGGAGCAGGAGAGAAAATCGCAATGGTGGAGATAGTGGAATCCGCCCAAATCGCCGGCGTCAAGTTCGTCCGGCTGCGGGCCTTCAGCGACGAACGGGGACGCTTTATGGAGACCTTCCGCAAGGAGTGGTTCCCCGAACGGAGCTGGGAGATCGTCCAATGCAACCGCAGCGACAGCGAGGCGGGCGTGCTGCGGGGGCTCCACTACCACCACCGCCAGGTGGACTACTGGCACGTGACCCAGGGCCACATTCGGGTGGGCCTGGCGGACCTGCGGGTGGGTTCGCCCACCTTCGGCGCGGTGGAGACCGTGGAGGTGGATGCAGCCAGACCGATGGGCATTTTCATTCCCACGGGCGTGGCCCACGGCTTCCTGACCCTCTCCCCCGCCACCCTGACCTACGTGGTGGACAATTACTACGACGGCCAGGACGAGAAGGGGGTGGCCTGGAACGACCCAACCCTGGGCATCCCCTGGGGCGTCCAAGAGCCGCTCCTCTCCCCCCGGGATCGGCAAAACCCCCTTCTGGCCGACATTCCCAGGCAGGCCTTGCCCGTCTGGACCCATTGACCGGGCGTACGCCCACGGCAGCTTCAGTTATCCAGCCCAAGCAGTGGTAAGCAAGGAGTGGTGAGAAGGTGAGCGAGAAAATTCGTTTCGGCGTCATCGGCGGCAGCGGCGTCTACCAGATGGAAGCCCTCCAGGATGTGGAGGAGATCCAGTTGGAGACCCCCTTTGGCCCTCCCTCGGATCGCTACGTGGTGGGGACCCTCCACGGCCAACGGGTGGCCTTCCTGGCCCGCCACGGCCGGGGGCATCGCATCAGCCCATCCCGCCTCAACCAGCGGGCCAACATCTACGGCTTCAAACTGCTGGGGGTAGAGTACCTCATCGGCGTCAGCGCCTGTGGTAGCCTGCAGGAACAGTACGCACCGGGCCACATCGTCATCCCGGATCAGCTCTTCGACCGCACCACCGGCCGCGCCCTCAGCTTTTTCGACGACCCCACCGTGGGCACCGACGGCCTGGTGGTCCACATCAGCCTGGCCGAGCCCTTCTGCCCCTTCCTGAATCAGATCTGCTATGAGGCGGCCCGGGAAACGGGCAACCCGGTGCACCTGGGCGGCAACTTTGTGACCATCGAAGGCCCCCGCTTCAGCACCAAAGCCGAAAGCCGGGTCTTCCGCAGCTGGGGCATGGACATCATCGGCATGACCACCACGCCGGAGGCCCAACTGGCCCGGGAAGCGGAGATGAGCTACTCGGTCATGGCCCACGTCACCGACTACGACGTCTGGCACGAGACCGAGGAGCCGGTCACGGTGGAAGCCGTGGTGCGCACCCTTCTCCACAACGCGGAGGTGGCCAAACAGGCCGTAGCCAACGCCATCCGCCGTCTGGCCGACGCCGGCCCGTCGCCCCAGGCCAACGCGCTGCAGGACGCCATCATCACCGACCGGAGCCTGGTGCCTCCTGAGGTTGTCCAGCGCCTGGAACCCATCATCGGCAAATATTTCAGCGGCAAATAGCCCGTCGGCAATTCCGGCGAGAATCGGCCGATTGCCCCTGAAGCCCGTCCATTTTGTGGAGCGGGGTATCCACCGGCCCGGCGCGGTTTTGACGCCAGATGGCGACAGGCCCCAATATTTGCCCAAAGCAGCCCCTTGGCCTATAATGGCGTCAAAATTGGACGTAAAATGGCTGCATGGATGCTACATGTCGCCACATGTTAAGGAGAGAGTGCCATGGCGAAAAAGGGACCACGCGTGCTGGTTAAGATGCGCAGCACGGAAAGCGATCACATGTACCTGACGGAGAAGAACCGCCGCAACGATCCCAACCGGCTGGAGCTGCGGAAGTACGATCCCATCGTCCGCAAGCACGTGATCTACCGGGAAACCAAGTAAGCGGATCCGTCGCAGGCGGTTGTCGCCGCCCGTGAAGCGGGCTCTGTTGACATTTGACCGTTCGGGTATTTGCTTCACCCCAGAGAACACAGGGCGCGGCCAATTCGCCTGTGATCTCTGGGGTGAATGGCGCTTTGGACAGGGTCCACAGGCTGCGGTTCATCGTTGAGACAGTTGAAACAACCCCAGGCGCAGCGGTCCAGCCCTGCGCTTTTCTTTTGGGTTGGAATTCCTGTTGGGGTCCGCAGCCGTGAAGCGAGAAGGCCGCCGGTCAGCCCAGCAAAGGGAGACACACCCGGGGCGCAACGTGTCGGGCCCTGGAACCGAAAGCCCGTCTGGGGCGTCAACAAAGAGCCACGATCGGATAGACGTAGCCAGACCGTACTTGAGGTGTAGGGCATTTGTGTTAGTACAGATGGCCAAAATCGGGTAAGATGTGTCCGGTTAAACGCTTTCGGGCAAGTGCCAGGAAGAGATTCATGCGTAGATTGGTTCTATTGGCAACATTGACTTTGTGTTTTAGTCTGCCGGCCCTGGTCTATTCCGTCCAGCCGGCCCACGCCACAACCCAACAGGTGACCTTCAGGCCGGGGGACAACCACAGGGAACTCCTGGGCGTCATCCTGCCGGCGGCAGCAGCCATCCTCTCTGCCCAGGCCACCGAGCCCGTCACCCCAACGGCCACGCTCACCGCGACCGCACCCATTTCCCCCCTGGTCACTCCCCAGGCCTCCCTCACCCTCACCGCTTCTGTCACGGCCAGCCAGGCTATCACGGCCCCTTCGCCCCTGGCGACCCCCACACCTGTCGGGCCCACCAGCGACGCCCTGCAGGAAGGGCCGCTGGCGGGCACCATCATCGCCAACCGCAGCACGGCCACCATCAAATTTTTCGTGGAGGGGGAGACCTATACCGTGGCGCCGGAACGCTCCCTGGGGCTCAACCTGCCACGGGTAACAGCCGTGTTAAGCCTCTACAACTGTGATGCCAACACGCCTGAAACCCAGGCAGGCTGCTTCTGGGACCCCTACGTGGTGCAGCGGGACGGCTTCTACGAGGTGGTCAACAAAGCGCCGGCCGGCCTGGGCGTCACCCTCGTCCTCCAGGCGGCCAACAACCCACCGGCCAATCAGGTGTGGGTCCAAAACCGGACCGGGCAGCCGGAAGCGGTGGTCTTCAAGAACGAAGTCTTCGAACTGCCGCCGTCTTACGTCCAGGAGTTCAGTGTGGTGGAGGGGGCGCCTGCCATCCTCTACGTGCGACACTGTGTCATCCTGAACGGCCAACAGGCCTGTGAGTGGTCGCCGAAGACCCTGGAGCCAGGGGTCTATTACGCCATTGAGGCCGTTGAAACGGTCGGTGGCCTGCCGGGCAGCCAGATCTTGACGGCCGATCTCCGCCCTGTAGTTGCCCAGGATGGCCAGCAGGTGGCAGGTCCGCAGGAGATCCTCTGCCGCCTGCAGGTGCCCGTGTTGAACGTACGCACCGGCCCCGGCCTGCAATACCAGATCATCGCCAAGGTCCGGGCCACGGATGACAATCCGGGTACCGTACTGGTTGTGGGCCGGGATACAGCAGGAGAATGGCTGGCCGTGGACCAGCGGGTGGCGCCCGGTGGCTGGGTGACGGCAGAGCCCAGCTACATCCTCTGTGATGGCGACATTGGCACCCTGCCCATCGCGGAAATCACAGACGGCCGCCTGGCGCCCACGCCGACACCGGTGCCTGTCGCCACCGGAAACAACACCGAGAACAACAATGGAACGCCGGCTGCACCGGCGGCGCCGTCAGAAAGCGGCAACGGAACCACGGAGGAAAACGGCCAGGCCCAGACCGGCCCTACGATTCCCGAAGGGTTGGCGGTGTTGGTGGTGAACAACGCCTTTCAACATCAGATGCGCTTCACCCTGGACCAACAGTACCGCCCTGAAGAGGGCCCCAGCGAATACGACCTCCAGCCCGGCGAGAGCATGACCATCGTGGTCTTCCCGGGTAAGATTGCCTTCACCGCCAGTAGCCCGTGGAATGGCCTCTCCGGCAATGCCGAACTGGAGATCGACGCCGACGCCTCCCAGACCCTCTGGTTGCGTTTCGAACCAGACCCGGACGGCTCGGGCCGCTGGAACCTGCACTGGCAGTAGGGCGTGTGGGCCAGGCGCCCACCAGAACAAAAGCGGGGGCAAATAGAATTGCCCCCGCTTTTTGATTGGCGTCGCTCCCTTCGCCGGGGAGTCGGCATCCTCCGATGCCGATCCAGACGGGACGCCGCCGCATCTGGCCAACCACCGGGAAGGGCTGAATGTGGAGCCACAGATAATTTGTACTGTTCGCCTACTTCCGGCGATAGCGCACGTACAGCTCTCGGGTGATCTCGTCGGCCGTAAGCTGAAATGAGGCCACCGGACCGACCGCGGCCCCGTTTTCATCCAGCAGCTGAACCTCCCAGGTCCCGGCCTGGGATTCCACGAAGATCACGTTCAAATTGGTAAAGCGGGTATAGGCGCTGGGCTCTGGGCGGGTCTGCCCGGGCAGACCGCCCGTGGAAACCTGGTCCACCGGCAGTTGAGCTCCGTTGTGGGTCACCCGGAGGGTATAGCCGGCCAGGGCCAGCTCGGCCGGTGAATAGATGTAGGCGTAGACCCGAACCACGTTGGGGGCCAGGGATTCGGTGGGGAACTTCTCGGCCGACTCCAGCAGGAAGGGATAGTCCGGTGTCGGCGTGGGCGTCGGCGGGACCGTGGGCGTAGGTGTGGCCGTGGGCGGCGGCGTGGGGGTTGCAGTAGGCGTGGCGGTGGGCACAGGCGTGGCCGTGGGCGGCACCGGCGTCGACGTCGGCGTGGGAGGGAGGGTCGGCTGCGCGGCCTGGGCCGGCGGCTGGACCGGCTGCTGGGCCTGGGCCGGTGGATTGGCGCCGGCAGCCAGGATGGGCGTGGGCGTAAAGGTGGGGAAGGGTGTGCGGGTAGGCGGCTCGTTCCGTCCGGCGCCACACCCTGCCAGCATCAAAAGGGCCAAACACCCCAGGGGAAGCATCCGCCACCCGCGCAGGGAGCGCCCTACCCGGGGCAACTCACCTATCCACCACGCCAATTGTCGCAAGCCATCCATGTCGGCCGTTCGCACAATCACCACATCACGCCCATGTACAGATTTGAGTTGATTCACAGATTCCACAGATGAATACAGATTTTATCCAACGCAATCTGTGCCTTCCTGCGAAGAGGGCATTCTTTAATGCAAATGCGCAAAGAAATCCAGGAGAAAATCGCCCTAATCAGCGTTCATCTGCGTGAGTCAGCGTCCTATACGCCCCTCTTGCAGCAGAGTCATCCGTGGCTCCAAGGTAGTTCTCTGCGGCGTGTTTCCAAGGAAACCACAGCTATCGCAAAAGCCGCAGGAGCCAATGGTAGCGCAATTAGGGGCAGAGGGCAAGAACCATAGCCCCCCGGCGCCATGGCCGCCGGCACCGATTCCCCCACGTTTTCTCCACGATTGTTGGCTGCCGAGCCACGTCCGCCCGCGCAGCATCTCCCGGGGAACCGCTGGCCAACGGGCCCTCGACGGCTCTACATCGCCCACACTTTCCCCAATTGGCAGGCCCTCTGCTATCATAGGGTTTCAGACAAGACTTTCACCGATTCACCATCAACCCTGCGTGCCCCTGTCATCATCCAGGGACCATCTACGGGAAAGGGACAGAACCCATGACTAAACCAGTTCTTGCCGCCCAGCTCTACACCGTGCGTGAGTACACCCGCACCGCGGAAGACTTTGCGGCCAGCATGAAGAAGATCCGCCAGATTGGATACCAGGCCGTTCAGGTCTCCGCCATCGGCCCCATTCCCCACCAGGAGGTCAAGGCCATCGTGGAGGATCTGGGGCTGACCATCTGCAACACCCACATCCCCTATGACCGCCTGTGGAATGACCTGGACTCGGTCATCGAGCAGCATCACCTGTGGAACTGCCGGCACGTGGCCATCGGCAGTCTGCCAGCCGCGTACCGGGAAGAAGGGGAAGACGGCTACCGGCGCTTCGCCCAGGAGGCGTCCCAGGTGGGGGAGAAACTACACGCGGCCGGGCTGACCTTCAGCTACCACAACCACGGCTTCGAGTTTGAACGCTTCGGCAAGCGCACCGCGCTGGACATCATCTATGAGGAGAGTGACCCGCGCTATCTACAGGCAGAGATTGACACCTATTGGGTGCAGCACGGAGGGGGCGATCCCGCGGCCTGGATCCGCCGCATGAAGGGCCGCATGCCGGTGGTCCACCTCAAAGACATGGTGATCGTGGACCGGCAGCAGGTCATGGCGGAAGTAGGGGAAGGGAACCTCAACTGGCCTGCCATCCTGGACGCATGCCGGGAGGCCGGCGTGGAGTGGTACGCGGTGGAGCAGGACATCTGCCGGCGGGATCCCTTCGAGAGCCTGCGCATCAGCTACGAGAACCTGCGGGCCATGGGGCTGGCGTAGGCGGGGGCGATCCGGCGGTTCTTCCGAACTGAAGAGAACAAGACTAACATTGGGGGCGACCTGGCAGGTCGCCCCCAATTCATGTAAGGCAGTTCCCCCAACAAACAGGGAAAGTAGGGACACAGGAACGCGCGGGAAAATAGTACTTGACACAGGCCCGGAGATTGTTTATAATGACACCTGAATATAATTTCATAAATGAATATAAATTCACATTTCAGTCGGTACGGCTTGTTCACCCCTTCCATTGGCGTCACCACCAGGCCCTGCCCCAGGCACCACCGGCGTCATTTCAAGCACAGAGAGCAGAAAGAGGTGATTATGGATCCCACTGTCCACGCACTTCAACTTAAGTCGATCCAATACCGCAAGACGATCCTTTCCATCATCAAACAGGCCAGGGCTGGTCATACGGCTGGCAGTTTGTCATGCATCGACATCTTGAACGTGTTGTATAACCACGTGATGAACGTCTCCCCCGAGAACTTCGCCGATCCTGACCGGGATCGCTACATCCAGAGCAAGGGGCATGCCGTGGAGGCCCTCTACACCGTGCTGGCTGACCGAGGCTTTTTCCCGGCTGAAGAGCTGCAAACCTTGGGACAGTACCGCTCCCACTTTGTGGGACATCCGACTCGCAAGGTCCCGGGCATCGAGCACAACACCGGGGCCCTGGGGCATGGCCTGTCGGTTGCCGTGGGGCTCGCCCTGGCCGCCAAGAAGGACGGGCGCTCCTATCGGGTGTACACCCTGTTGGGCGACGGCGAACTGGCGGAAGGTTCCAACTGGGAAGCCTCCCTGGTGGCCGCCCACTACAAGCTGGACAACCTGGTGGTCATCGTGGATCGGAATGGCCTGCAGATCACCGGGCCAACCGAAGATGTGGTGGCGCTGGAACCCCTGTGTGAAAAATTCCGGGTCTTTGGATATGCGGTCCGTGAAGTGAACGGCCACGACATTCCCACCCTGTTAGATACGTTCACACAGATTCCCTTCCAGCCGGGCAAACCCAGCCTGATCCTGGCGCGTACCATCAAGGGGCGGGGGGTGAGCTTCATGGAGAACCAGGTCTCGTGGCACCACCACGTGCCTAACGACGAAGAATATACCCTGGCCATGCAGGAGCTGGAGCTGGCCGAAACGGCCCTTGTGGGGGTGGCACAATGAAGCTCGGCAGACCCAACCTGGAAGAATTCGGCGCCACCATGCTGGAGCTGGGGCGGGCCAACCCGGACGTCCTGGTCTGCACCAGCGATTCCCGGGGTTCGGGGAAGCTGGTTCCCTTCGGCCAGGCCCTGCCCGAGCAGATCGTCGAACTGGGCATCGCCGAGCAGAACCTCATCGGCGTTGCGGCCGGGCTTGCATCCGCGGGGAAACGGGTCTTCGCCGTGGTGCCCGCCTGCTTCCTCACCACCCGGGCCCTGGAGCAGATCAAGAACGACGTCTGCTATTCGGATCATCCGGTCAAGTTGATCTCCATCAGCGCCGGGGTCAGCTACGGCGCCCTGGGCTCCACCCACCACTCCTTGCATGACTATGCGGCGCTCCGGGCCATCCACAACATCACCATCGTGGCCCCGGCGGACAACCATGAAACCCGGTCGGCCATCCTGGCTGCGCTGGACTATCCGCACCCCATCTACATTCGCATGGGCAAGCGCCCCATGCTGGAGCTACACCAGCCGAATACGCCCTTTGAAGTGGGCAAGGCCATCATGCTGCGAGACGGCTCTGACGTCACCTTCGTGGCCATTGGCGAGCCGGTGGCCGAAGCGCTGCTGGCCAGCCAGATCCTGGCCGAAGAGGGCATCCAGTGCCGGGTTATCAGCATGCACACCCTGAAGCCGCTGGACCAGGAGACGCTGCTGGCCGCGGCGACCGACACCCGGGTCCTCATCACCGTGGAGGAGCACAGCATCTACGGCGGGCTGGGCGGTGCCTGCGCGGAGCTACTGATGGAGCGGGGCGTCACGGTGCCGTTCAAGATCGTGGGCATCCCCGATGAGTACACGGTGACCGGCAGCCAGATGGACATCTTCCGGCACTACGGCATCACGCCTGAAGGGCTGGCCGAGACAGCCCGGCAGATGCTGGAGACGGTCAAGGTGTAGCCCACCGGGCGAAAGAGGCGAAAGAAAAACGCAGGAGAAAGTGAAGTCGGGCACATGAAGCAGACAAATGGGGAAATCCTGGCCATTGACCAGGGCACCACCAACACCAAGGTGTTGCGGGTAAACCCGCAGGGCGAGATCGTGGGCCGGGCTTCCTGCCCCCTGGAAGTCACCTACCCCAGGCCGGGATGGGTGGAACAAGATCCCCAGGCCCTGTGGCAAAGCGTCTGCGACGCCATGGAACGCTGTCTGGCCGACGGGGACCCGAGCCGGCTGACGGCCATCGCCATCACCAACCAGCGGGAATCGGTCGTTCTGTGGGAGCGCGCGAGCGGCAAGGCGCTGGGCCCCTGCGTGGTCTGGCAGTGTCGTCGAACGGCACCCTTTTGCCAGACCTTGCGGGAGCGGGGTCTGGAACCGCTCCTGCATGAAAAAACCGGTCTTACCATCGACCCTCTCTTTTCGGCCAGCAAGATGCACTGGCTCCTGGATCAGATACCCAATGGCTATCAGCGGGGCGCGGCGGGTGAACTCTGTCTGGGAACGGTGGATAGCTGGCTCCTGTGGAACCTGACCGGTGGCAAGGTGCACGCCTGCGACATGTCCAACGCTTCTCGCACCCAACTGCTCAACCTGCACACCCGGCGTTGGGACGAGGAGCTGTTGGAGCTCTTCGAGATCCCCGCAGCCGCGCTGCCCCAGGTCCTGCCATCCAGCGCCATCTACGGGGAGAGCGCCCCGGCGGGCCCCTTGCCGGGCGGCATTCCCATCGCCGCCATGATAGGCGATTCCCATGCGGCCCTCTTCGGCCACACCTGCTTCCGGCCGGGCGCCATCAAGGCGACCTATGGGACCGGTTCATCGCTGATGATGCCGGTGGATCGGCCCCTCTTGTCTGCCAGCGGCCTATCCACCACCGTGGCCTGGGCCATGGCCGACCAGGCCACCTACGCCCTGGAGGGCAACATCCCGGTCACCGGGGCGGCGGTGCAATGGCTGGGACAGTTCCTGGGATTGGACGATCCAGCCGCCGGAGTGGCCCGGCTGGCCAGCCAGGTGGATGGCAGTGATGGCGTCTATTTTGTCCCAGCCTTCGTGGGGCTGGGGGCGCCCCACTGGCACGAGGAGGCCCGCGGGTTGATCACGGGCCTCACCCGGGGCAGCAGTGCGGCTCAGCTGGCCCGGGCCACGCTGGAGTCCATCGCCTACCAGATTCGGGACGTCTTCGACGCCATGGAAAGGGAGGTGGGCAGGGAGCTCCCGTGTCTGCTGGCCGACGGGGGGGCCAGCCAGAACCAGCTGCTCATGCAGTTTCAGGCGGATATCATCGGCCGGCCGGTGCTGCGCAGCACCTCGCCGGATCTGTCAGCCCTGGGCACAGCTTACCTGGCCGGTCTGACAACCGGGATCTGGCGCTCCCCCCGGGAGATTGGCGAGTTGCCCCGCCATTACGATGTCTTCGCCCCCCAGATGACAGCCGAACGGCGCGAGGAGCTCTATGCCGGTTGGCGCCGGGCCGTTGCCCGGACCATCTACACCCCCTAACCGCCAGAAGTACCCTTGCCTGAACCATGGCCCTGCCTGAAGCATGGAGCGAGGCTTTTCCAGCACATCATGGCTGAAACACCCTTTCAAGCGGCATAGGTTGGCGCTGCCGTTGGCCTGTCGCGACGGTTTGGCAGCAGGCCTGCCATGGCTCCATAATGGAAACGGACGCGGGCGTCTAAACCCGTGTAAGGCAGAAGATCCATTGGAGAAAGGCAAGGGAGCAATGGCGACCATTGATGAGTTGCGACTCATGACCAAGGTGGCCCGGCTGTACTACGAAAATAACCGCCGTCAGTCGGAGATAGCCGCCCAACTGGACATTTCCCAGGCGACGGTTTCCCGTCTGCTGAAGCGTGCCCACGAAGAGCAGATCGTCCGGATTCGCATCAGCCCGCCCCCGGGCATCTACTCGGAGTTGGAAGCGGCGCTGCAGGAGCGCTACGACCTGAAGGATGTCATTGTGGTGGACTGCGAGGCCGAGGACGACGAGCAGGAGATCATCCGCAACCTGGGCGTTGCGGCCGCTTTCTACCTGGAAACCACCCTGAAACGGGGAGAAGTGGTGGGCATCTCGTCGTGGAGCGAAACCCTGCTGGCCATGGTGGATGCCATGCATCCCCTGGCCCAGCCCCTGGAATCCCAGGTGGTGCAGATTTTGGGGGGGATCGGCAACCCGGCCGCCGAGGTGCATGCCAACCACCTGACCACCAAGCTGGCCAACCTGGTGGGCAGTGAACCCAAATTCCTGGCCGCGCCCGGGGTGGTCGGCTCCCCCGAAGCCCGGGCCGTCATCTGCAACGATACTTTTGTGCAGGAGACCCTGAAACTTTTCGATCGAATCAACGTGGCCCTGGTGGGCATCGGGGCGCTGCTCCCCTCCAAGCTGTTGGCCAGCAGTGGCAACGTCTTCTCCCAGGCGGAGATCGACCTGCTGAAAGAAGAGGGCGCGGTGGGAGACATCTGCCTGCGATTCTACAACAGCCAGGGGGTTCCGGTGGTCACCCCCCTGAATGAGCGGGTGATCGGCATCACCCTGGAGCAGTTGCGAAAAGTGGAACGCTGTGTGGGGATTGCCGGCGGCCGCCGCAAGTGGATGGCCATTCGCGGCGCCCTGGAGGGTGAGTTGATCAACGTGCTTATCACGGATCACTTCACGGCCCAGCGGCTGATTGACGGCAGGCTGTTTACGTTCCCGTGGGAGCCGTCCATGTCGGACCGGACGCCGCGGGAATAGCCCCCCGCCCGCTGGGGTCCACGGGGTTCACGGCCAACGGGGATCCGTGTTTTTTTGCAGTTGAGTTATCCCAGGTCAGAGGAAAAGCGAGAGGAGCGAGGGAATATGGAACCATCAACGGTTACCCTGGGCGTGATTGTGGGCAACCGCGATTTCTTCCCGGATCAGCTGGTGAGCGAAGGGCGGCGTGACATCCTGCAAGTATTGGAAGAGATGCAGGTCCAGTCGGTCATTGTGGACGAAGAGATGACCAAGCTCGGCGCGGTGGAGACGTGGGAGGACGCCAAGCGCTGCGCGGCCCTGTTCAAGGAGCATCGGGACGAGATCGACGGCATCCTGGTGGTGCTGCCCAACTTCGGCGATGAGAAAGCCGTGGCCGACACCATCCGGCTCTCGGGCCTGCGGGTCCCCATCCTGGTGCAGGCCTACCCGGATGCGCCAGACCAGTTGAACGTGGAACGGCGCCGGGACGCCTACTGCGGCAAGATCTCCGTCTGCAACAATCTGTACCAGTACGGCTTTCCCTTCACGTTGACCGAACAGCACACGGTGTTGCCCCAGGACGAATCCTTCAAGCGGGATCTGCAGAAATTCGTGGGCGTCTGTCGGGTGGTGCGTGGGCTGCGGGGGGCACGGCTGGGCGCCGTGGGGGCCCGCCCCAACGCCTTCAACACCGTGCGCTTCAGCGAAAAATTGCTGGAGGCCTCCGGGATCAGCGTCTCCACCATCGACCTGTCGGAGATCCTGGGCCAGGCGGAGCGGCTGGCCGACGATGATCCCCGGGTCCAGGCCCGGCTGGAATCCATTCACGGCTACGTGCCTACCCCCGGCGTCCCCGAGCCCCGGGTGGTCAAGATGGCCAAGCTGGGCGTCGTCCTGGATGCATGGATGGACGCCTATGACCTGGATGCCACGGCCATCCAGTGCTGGTCCTCCCTCCAGCGTAACTACGGCGTCAACGTCTGTACCCTCATGAGCATGATGAGTGACCGGTTCATGCCCAGCGCCTGCGAGGTGGACATCACCGGTGTAGCCAGCATGTATGCGTTGCAGCTGGCTTCGGGGCAACCCAGCGCCCTGGTCGACTGGAACAACAACTATCGCAACGAGCCCGACAAGTGCGTGCTCTTCCACTGTGGCAACTGGGCCAAGAGCTTCTTCCCGGCGGAGATCACCATGTCCAACGCGCCCATCCTGGGCACCACCCTGGGCGTGGAGAACACCTGGGGCACGGTGGTGGGACGGGTGCCCGCCGGCCCCATGAGCTACGCCCGCATCAGCACAGACGACCGCCATGGGCAGATCAAGAGCTACGTGGGCGACGGCGCCTTTACCGACGATCCGCTGGACACCTTCGGCAGCCGCGCGGTTGTGGAAGTGCCCGGCCTGCAGCGCCTGATGCACTACGTCTGCAAGAACGGCTTTGAACACCATGTCGCCATGACCCTGGGCCACACGGCCGACATCCTGGCGGAAGCCTTCGGCACCTACCTGGGCTGGGACGTCTACCATCATCCGTAGCCGGCCATCCCTGTTTGTTGTTTTGAACCATCCCAACCATAAACCATCTATCATCGTCACAAAACTGGAGGAATGACAGACATGACCGAATCTGTCGAGAAGTGGGGCATCTTCGAGTTGGCCCTCTCTGGCCCAGCGGACGGCAACCCGTTCACCGAGGTGTCCTTCGGCGCTCGATTTCGCCACAAGAACCGGGTCGTGGAGCCCGACGGCTTCTACGACGGCGACGGCGTCTACCGGGTGCGTTTCATGCCCGACACCGAGGGCGAATGGCACTACGAGACGGTCAGCAACGTGGACGAACTGGCGGGCCACAGGGGCAGCTTCACCTGTGTTCCGCCCACCACGCCGGGCAACCACGGCCCTGTGCAGGTTCACAACATCTATCACTTTGCCTATGCGGACGGCACGCCCCATGTCTCCGTGGGAACCACCTGCTACGCCTGGGTGCATCAGGGCGATGCATTGGAAGAACAGACGTTGGAGACGTTGAAGCAGGCCCCCTTCAACAAGATGCGCATGTGTGTCTTCCCGAAGCACTACCCCTTCAACGCCAATGAGCCCCCCCTGTATCCGTACGTGCGCGGCGAAGATGGCCAGTGGGATTTTCAGCGGTTTAACCCCGCCTTCTTCCAGCACTTCGAGACCCGGGTCGGGCAGCTGCGGGACATGGGTATCGAGGCCGACATCATCCTCTTCCACCCCTACGACCGGTGGGGTTTTGCCACCATGCCACCTGAGGCGGACGATTTGTACCTGCGCTACGTGGTGGCCCGCCTGGCCGCCTACCGCAACGTCTGGTGGTCCATGGCCAACGAGTTCGATCTGATGAAGTCCAAGCACGAGGCCGACTGGGACCGCTTCTTCCGCATCGTCCAGGAGAGCGACCCCTACCAACATCTACGATCGATTCACAACTGTCGGCGATTTTATGACCACGGCAAGCCCTGGGTCACCCACACCAGTGTCCAGCATTCGGATCTGGCCCGGGTGCCCGAGTGGCGCGAGGCCTACCGCAAACCTGTGGTGGTGGACGAGTGCCGCTATGAGGGGAACATTGAAAAAATGTGGGGCAACATCACGGCTCAGGAGATGGTGCATCGTTTCTGGCTGGGCACCATCGGCGGCGGCTACGTGGGCCATGGCGAGACCTACCTCCACCCTGAGGACATCCTCTGGTGGTCCAAGGGTGGGGTACTCCACGGCGAGAGTCCGGCCCGCATCGCCTTCCTACGCCGACTCCTGGAAGAGCACGCTCCCGAGGGGCTGGATCCGGTCAGCCGGGAGGGAGCCAGCAAGGGCGAAGACTATTACCTCTTCTACTTCGGCGTCGCCCAGCCTGGCCGCTTCCTCTTCACCCTGCCCGAAGCCCATCAGTACCGGCTGGACGTCATCGACACCTGGAACATGACCATCACCCCCGTCGAGGGGACGTACAGCGGAACCTTCATGCTGGAGCTCCCCAGCAAGCCCTTCCATGCCGTTCAGGCCCGTCGGGTAGACAGCTGAGCCCCACGGTTCACGCGGGTCTGGATTGAAATCCAGGAGAGACAAGAAAGAGCGGGATAGGGGATACAATTCAAGTTCCAGGGCGGATGTGGGTACGCAGGAAAGCCATGCCGCCTCTGCAGGCGTCCGTGCACGTTCGCCCACTTGAATTGTATCCCAATCCCCTTCCCCAGAAATTGGCCATTGACAGAAAGGATGTTTCGCGCTATGATATGAATCAATAACCACTAGAGAATAATTATTCCAACTATTGTCCTTCCTACAACGCCAGTCTCACGGGCACGGTCAAAACGTTGCTGCTCCCCAGTGCATGCCTTGTGGGGCTCAAGTCGGTACATTTCAACAAGCTAAAAGGAGATGCTGCCCAGACTACCGGGTAGCGCCATGCCGTGTACGTAACCATACCGAGGAGGATAATCCCATGAGTCAGCCAGGCAAGTACCTACGAATCATCATCTTTGGGCTTCTAATGCTCTTGTTGGCCGCCTGCCAGACGCCCACCGAAGCTGGACTTTCGCCGGCAGGCGCAGCAGGGGGGCAGGAGCAGTCTGATCAGCAGGGGACCCTGACCGATGTCGGCACGCCTCGACACGAAACCCTGGTTGTCCAGACCTTCGACCGCAAGTCGGCCAACCCAGATCAGATGAATCCCCTCATGCAGTATGCCCACTGGCGGGGCTTCCGTGAACTTGGCTGGGGCTTTCTCTGGGAGACAGACACCGGAACGGGTGAATCCTATCCCGAATTGGCGGCCGACATGCCAGAAGTCCTGAACCCTGAACATACCCGCTTCCGCATCAAGCTCAAGGAGGGCATCTACTGGAGCGACGGTGTGGAGTTCACCACCGACGACATCATCTATACCCTGGACACCTATTTCAATGAGCGGGAGAAGCTGACGAATGCGAATGTCAATCGTATCGTCAACTACATCAAGAGCTACCAGGCCATCGACCGCTACACCTTTGAAGTGGAGACGGTGAACCCCTCCTACGATCTCCACACGGTGATGGGCGTGTACACCTGGGGCTCCGCCTTCATCCCGGTGCCCAAGCATATCTTCGAAAAGCAGCCGGATGTCAGCCAGTTCCGCAACACCTATCCCGTGACCCTGGGTCCCTATGTGGTGAAGGAGTTCGACCCCAACGGCTTCTGGCAGCTCTGGGAACGCCGGGAGGATTGGGAGCGCTCCGCCTGGGGCTGGATGGGAGAACCCAAGCCCAAGTATGTGCTCTACAAGGACTTCGGGCCGGAGGAAACCCGGGTGCTGGCCTTTGTCCAGAACCAGTACGATGTGGACACCTTCATGAGCCCGGACAGCATCAAGGCTGCCCAGGAGCGAAACCCCTACATCACCACCTTCTCGGACAAGATGCCCTACCACAACATGGATGACGCCTGCAGCTACGGCGTGCTGATGAACCAGCACAAGCCACCGCTGGACAAGGCGGAAGTGCGCTGGGCCCTGGCGCTCTCCCTGGACCTCAAAGAGGTGGGCATCAACGCGCTGAGCGGAGAGTTCAAGGCCTCCCCCCTGCCCATGGTGGACACCCGCATCCTGCGCCCCATTTACTTCGAACCCCTGATCCCGTGGCTCCAGGAGTTCACCCTGCCCGATGGCTACAAGCCCTTTGATCCCAACTTTGCCGCTGACCTGGTGGCCCGGCTGGCGGAGTCGGGGGTGCCGGCGGAAGAGCTGCCCCAGGGCGAAGAGGCCATTTCGGAGGCCTTCGGCATCGGCTGGTGGAAGTACGATCCGGCTGAAGCGGAACGGCTGCTCAACAGCGTGGGGATCACCAAGAATGCCGACGGGGTCTACACCTTGCCGGATGGTTCCGTGTGGGAGCTGGAGCTGGTGATCCCGGGTGATTGGAACAAGGTCATGCAGCGGGTTGGCTTCTCCATCGCCGATAGCTGGCGGAAGGCCGGCATCCAGGTCAATGCGCGCCAGGTGGACAACGCCGAGTTCTCCAAAGTGCAGAACACCAACGCCCTGTTGACCACCATACTGAACTGGACCAACTGCATCTTCACCCCCAACTACCTCAACAGTTGGCACAGCATCAGCCTTGAAAACCTGAAGGCGGCCGATGCCACGGAGCCCATTGTGGGCAACCAGTACCGCTGGAACAATGCCACGGTGGACGCGCTGATCAAGGAAAGCAAGGCCATGGATCAGAGCGATCCCAAGTTCCGCGAGAATGGCCGGGCCATCCTCCAGGAGTTCGTCAAGGACATGGCCTACATCAACATCATGAACATCCCGACCACGATTCCCACCAACGAATATTACTGGACCAACT
Organism: Litorilinea aerophila; assembly: GCF_006569185.2. NCBI lineage: Bacteria > Bacillati > Chloroflexota > Caldilineae > Caldilineales > Caldilineaceae > Litorilinea > Litorilinea aerophila. The sequence goes on from NZ_VIGC02000011.1 coordinate 182,242, forward strand.
TCCCCAAGCAGGACAACTACTACGCGGTCCCGTATACGTGGTGGAGCTCGTTCAAGGAGATCGTCGTCAACATCGAGCCGACCGGGCGGAGATAGCAGGCGGCGTTGCCAGGGGGCAACCGAAGGGTTGCCCCCTGGCACAGATTTGGAGCAGGAGTGAATGATGAAATTAGCACAGTATATTGCGGCCCGGTTAGGTGTCTATGTGGTCGTGCTCTTCATGGGCATCACCATCACCTTCTTCCTACCTCGCCTGATGCCCAGTGACCCGATTGAAAATTATATCGCCCAGTTGCAGAATCAGGCGGGACAAACGCTGTCAGAAGCGGAGGTGATGCAGCTACGGGCCACCCTGGCCGAACTCTATGGCCTGGAGGGCAGCCTCTTCACCCAATATATCAACCACCTGAAACGCATCTTTTTGACCTTCGACTTCGGGCCTTCCTTTGCGTCATTTCCCAGGCCGGTCTCCGAGTTTATTTGGGTCGCCCTGCCCTGGACATTGGGGCTGCTGACCACCACCACCTTCATTGCCTGGTCTTTGGGGAACTTTATCGGCCTTTTGGCCGGCTTTTTCCACAATAACCGGCTGGCTACCGCGCTGGAAGTGGTGGGCGTCCTGATCTACCCCATCCCCTACTACATCCTGGCGCTGGTTTTCATCCTGGTGCTGGCCTACATTTTCCCCGTCTTCCCCCTCTCGACGACCATTCGACCGGGCCCACTCACCTGGTCCAAAATTCAGATGATCGCCACGAACTCGGCCCTGCCAGCGCTCACCCTGATCACGGCCGGCTTTGGCTGGAATATCTTGAGCATGAAATCCCTGGCCTATGCCACCAAGGAAGAACCTTACGTGACGTTCGCCCGGCTGAAAGGGGTGCCGCCGCGAAAGATCATGATCAGCTACGTGTTTCGGAACGCGCTGCTTCCCCAGGTGACCGCCCTGGCCCTTTCCATCGGCATGATCTTCAACGGGGCACTACTGACCGAGATCCTCTTTTCGTATCCTGGCCTGGGCCTGCTGATGCGCACGGCAGTCGGTAGCGGCGACTATAACATGCTCTACGGCACCATCACCATGTCCATCATGGCCGTCGCCACCGCTGCCCTGGTCATCGACCTGCTCTATCCGCTCTTTGATCCGCGCATCCGGTATAAGTGAGCAGTGACCATCATGAACAGCATACTACGCCTGAAACGGGATTGGTTTTCCCTCTTCCTGCCATCCAGGGGGACACAACGCCGGGGGCTGAAGCTCAACCTGCGCCTCCGGCTGGGCCTTGCCATCCTGGCCGTTTTGGTGGTTGCCAGCTTTACGCTCCCCTTTTTCTCGGATGTGGACCCTATGCAACAGGGGACCTATGCCAAAAACCTCCCGCCGAGTTGGGAGCATCTGTTGGGCACCAATTCCCAGGGGCAGGACATCTTCTGGTTCCTGGTCTTTGCCATGCGCAATTCGCTCCTCCTGGGGGTTGCGGTGAGCTTCTGTGTCACTGTCATCGCCACCCTGGTCGGCCTCAGCGCAGGCTACATCGGCGGCTGGTATGAACGGGTGGTGATGCTCCTTACCGACTCGTTTATCATTATCCCCGTCTTCCCTATCCTCATTGTGCTGGGAGCGCTGTTCAGGGGGCGCGCTTCCTTTTGGCTCGTGGGCATGATCCTGGTGATCTTCGGCTGGGCATGGGGTGCCCGAACCGTACGCTCCATGGCCCTCTCCATCCGGGAGCGGGAATTTATCAACATGGCCCGCTTTTCCGGCGCCAACACCATGCAGATCATCCTGTGGGAAGTCTTCCCGTACGTCTACGCGTACATGGTGGTGGGTTTCATCAACGCCATCCTCTACGCCATCAACACCGAGGCGGCGCTGGCGGTCATTGGCCTCTCCAACCTGGAGGTGCCTACCTTGGGTTCCATCATCTTTTGGGCGCTCAACTACAACGCCATGTTCATCGGCCAGTATACCTGGATCGTGGCACCGGTCATCGCCACGGTCTTACTCTTCCTCGGTCTCTTTCTGACCTCTACGGGATACAATGAGCTCTATGCGGCCAAGCGGGGGCACTCATGATTAAATTGCGGGATCTTGTGGCCACTTACACCACGGTTCGTGGCCAGGTACATGCAGTTGATCACATTGATCTGGAGATTCCTCATGGGATCATCCTGGGGGTTGCCGGCGAATCCGGCTGCGGCAAGACCACCCTGATGAAAGTGATCTATGGAGATATCGGGTATCCCCTCTCCCTGACTTCGGGGACTGTGGAATATGGGTTTGAAGACGAGGAAGGCGAGCCGGTGACGACCAAGACCATCCGAAAGCATTGGTTCAGACGGATCTCCTACATCCCCCAGGGTTCCATGAGCAGCCTCAACCCGGTAGTCCGCATCCGTCACCAGTTTGTGGACTTTTTGCCTTCTAACACCAACAAGGCGGTGGTGTTGGAACAGATCCGGGACTACGTCCGCAGGTTAGATCTCCCGCCGGAGGCCCTGGACGCCTACCCGCACCAACTTTCAGGTGGCATGCGGCAGCGGATCATGGTCGCCATGGCGACCTTTTTCCAGCCAGATATCATTCTGGCCGATGAGCCCACCACAGCCCTGGACGTGGTGGTGCAGAAGGGTATTCTGATGCTCCTCATGGAACTCCAGGAGGAGATGCAGAATACCATCATCTTTGTCTCCCACGACATGGGGGTGCACTATCAGATCACCCACAAGATGTTGATCATGTACGCCGCCAAAGTCGTGGAATTTGGCGATACGGATGAGCTCTTTGCGGCGCCCCTCCATCCGTACACGCGCCTGCTGATCGAATCGTTGCCCACCATCGGCGATCCCCACCTGCGGCAGGGAATCGAGGGCAGGCCGCCCAGCTTGTGGGAGGAGCTGCGGGGATGTCGCTTTGCCCCACGCTGTCCCCTGGCTACGGAGCTCTGCCGAAACAGCGAGCCAGAGCTGCGGGAAGTTCAGCCTGGACGTTTCGTCGCCTGCCACTATGCCGGGGACGAAACCCTGGCCCTGGGAGCGGGCCAGATCCTGGCCGATACGTTTTCTATAGCGTCCGAGACACCCCACCTCTCGGAGGATTGATCCACCTGAGAGGGCAGCGCGGTCAATCCGCCTTGTTTGTCAAGAGAAGGGCAACATAGCAACAAAGTTCGCCCCCTGATCGAAAACAGGACGTGCAATGAAGACCATTCTTCGCACCCAAAACCTTCGCAAGGTCTATAAACTGGGCTCATTACTCCATCGCATCCAGATCGATGCCCTGGATTCAGTGAACCTCTCTGTCCAAAGCGACGAGCCCGTGATCATCAGCCTGGTGGGTGAATCCGGCAGTGGCAAGACCACCCTGGCCAAGGTGATTTTGCGCCTGGTGGAGCCCACTTCCGGGACGGCCATGGTCCACGACCTGCCCGTGGCCGGGGAGGGAGCCAACCCCGACAAAGAAGTGTTCTTCCGGACGGTTCAGCCCATCTTCCAGAATCCGTTCGAAGCCTTCAGCAGCCACCGGACGGTGGATGCCTATCTGGAAAGTACGGCCCTGCGGGTGAACCGCCTGGACCGCAGGCAGGCCATCCACGCCATTGAGGAAGCACTGGCATCGGTGGGACTTCACTATGGCGATGTCCGGGGGAAGTATCCCAATCAGTTCTCGGGTGGAGAGCTACAGCGGGTTTCCATTGCCCGCGCGCTGATTCCACGGCCGGCCATCATCATCGCCGATGAACCGGTCAGCATGGTGGACGCCTCTTTGCGGATGAATATCATCAACCTGTTCCTGCAGTTAAAACAGGAGTACCGCACCAGTTTTCTCTACATCACCCACGATTTGGCCACGGCCTACTACATCAGCGACTACATTGCAGTCATGTACCGGGGCAATATCGTGGAGTTTGGCGATGCCCGCAGCATCCTGACCGCTCCACAGCATCCATACACCCAACTGCTGCTGGCCTCTATTCCGGACAAGTCCCGCAAGTGGCGCCGAGAACCAATGCGCCTCTCGGATATCGAAACCAAAGAGTATCGTTTTACCGGCTGTAAGTTCCGCAACCGTTGCCCTCTGGCCATGGACATCTGTGCCACGCAGCGGCCGCCGGCCGTACACACACCGGATGGCCGGGAGGTGTACTGCCACGCCCTGACCGAGGTGACCCCCGTGCGATAGTCCGCCCCAACCTGGACTTACCCCCACGCCTGCCGCAGGAATGCCGCTGCTGCCGGGGCCTCCGCGGCAAAGTCCCGCCAGCGGCATTCCACCGAGATGCGTTGGGACGGCCCGCTGCCATAGCCCGCTTCCTTCAGCCGGGCCACAAAGTCGGCGTAGGGGTATTCCCCGGTGCCCGGGGCCAGGCGCCCGCTGTCAGCCACGTGGACATGGGCCAGCCACGGCCCATTTTCCACCAGGGTTTCCAGGGGCTCATCCTCCTCTTCCATGTGGTAAAAGTCGGCTAGCACCCGAACCGCTGGATGATCGGCCTGGCGGGCGAAGGCGACCCCTTCCGCCACGCTGTTGATGATGTTGGATTCCCGGCGGTTCAGGGGCTCGATGGCAATGGTGATGCCCAGGGGCGCGGCCACCTCCCCGGCCAGGCGCAGGAAGCGCACGATCTGCTGGACCGCCTCATCCCGAGAAAAGCCGTCGGGCACCTGGCGGGCACCGCCGCTGCCGAAGACCACCCGGTCCGCGCCGATGGTGTGGACCCGCTGTAACGCGGTCCGCACGTAGCGCTCCACCCGGGGCCAGTCCACCGCCGGCCCAACGATCTTCAGATCCCGAGGCAGGAAAACGTTGAAAGCCCGTACCGGCAGGGCCGCGGCGCGATAGCGCTCCAGAATGGGCGCAAAGGCCGCTTCGTCCTGCTCCGGCTCCAGGGAAACCACAGTGCATTCGATAAAGTCAAAACCTGCCGCCTGGGCGATTTCGCTCTCCTCCACACGGCAGCAACAGCCGAATTCCACAATCCCGGTCCTTTCTGTTGCAGAAAAAACTACAGATTTCACAGATTGCATAGATGATGGCTCTACTGCAAAAAGGTCAAATGAGGACGCTGACCCACGCAGATGAACGCTGATTCGGGTGATTCTCGCCTGCGTTTCTTTGCGCCTTTGCACCTTTGCGCCTTTGCGTTCAAAAATGCCCTTGTTGCAGGGGAACCATCTTTGCATTTTATTTTCGGCCGCAGATTCCACGGATTACACCGCACCGGAGGATGCTCCCTCCACGAGAGGACAGCCACCGCGACGCGGAGTCGGCATCCTCAGATGCCGACCCAGGCGGGACGCCGCCGCTTCAGGGGAGTGCGCATCTGAGGATGCGCACTCCGCAAAAGGACAACCACCGCGATGCAGAGAAAATAAAGTGACACACCTGCTCAGGAAACGGCCCAGTCAGGTTTCACTTCCGGGCAGCCCAGGCGTTCCATGAGCCGGCGCAGGGTCTCCACCGCGTAGGTCATGCCGGATACACCGCTGAAGCCACTGCTGTGGCCGGCGATGGCCAGGTGGGGCTCCAACCCCAGGAAGCCTCGATAGCCGCTATCCCGCAGCTTCTCCAGCAACAGGTCGACCTGGCCATCCCCTTCACCGGCGGCCCGCACCCCACCGTCACCCAGGACGGCATCCTTCACATGCACATGGGCCACGTAGTCCCCCAGGAGCGGCCAGCCCCGCTCGGTGACCCGCTCTTCCCCGACCTGGACAAAGTTGGCCGGGTCCCAGACGAAGCGCAGGTGGGGGCTGTTCACCCCCTTCAACAGGGCATGACAGCGGGCCACCGTGTCGCCCACGATGCCCTTTTCATTCTCCAGCAGCAGCTCCATGCCCTCGGCCGCGGCCACTTCCGTCAGCCGGGCCAGCCGCGCCACCACATCCTCCACATACTGGTCGTAGTGGGTGTTGGTGCTGGTGTCGTCGGGATAGAAGGAAAAGACCCGGATCCGGCGGGTGCCCAGGGCCTCGGCGATCTGGCAGATCCGATGGAGGTTGGCCACCTCCCGGTCGATGGGATCAGCCAGGGGGGACTTGCCGATGGGGCTGCCGATGGAGCTGATCCCGATCTGCTGCTGGTCACATTCCTGCTTCAGCCGGGCCACCTCTTCATCGGTCAGGTGGAGGACATTCTTGCCCCAGACGCCCCGCAGCTCCAGGTGACCCACCGCCAGCTGGCGCAGCAGGGCCAGCTGCTCGCCCAGATCGTCCGCGATCTCGTCGCCGAATGCGCTCAGGTAAAATTGTGCTTCCGTCATCGTGCGGCTTCCTTCTGCAAAGATTGGCTCTTCAGAGATTCCAACAGGGCCGTGTAGCCCTCCCGATCCAGCGGCAGCTCGACCGTCTGATTGTGGTGGCTGGAGTAGATCATGGCGTTGGCCAGCTCCAGGGACATGCGCCCCTGGACGCCGTCGGCGCAGACGGGCGTGCCCTCCAGGATGGCCCGGTGGAGGTCCCGATAGACGGCCACGTGGTCGCCCCGCCCTTCGGGCAAGGTGACGGGCACATCCTCCAGCCGGGGCGCGCCGAACATGCTGGGGTGGTTAGCGATGTGCTCCCGGAGGTCGGTCTCAAAACGCTGATAGGTCAGGCTGCCGTCCTGGGCAATGAAGAGGCGCCCGCCGGTGCCCACGATCTCCATGCGCCGGGGGCCGGCTTCCGCGGTACTGAAGTAGATGGTGCCCAGGGCGCCGTTGTCGTATTCAATCATGGCCAGCACCGTGTCCTCGGTCTCGATGGCGTGGCGCAGGGTGCGGTTCCACGAGAAGACCCGCCGGGGCATCCCGGCCAGGTGACAGAGCAGGTCCAGGCCATGGGGCGCCTGGTTGAGGAGGACGCCGCCCCCTTCCCCTCGCCAGGTGCCTCGCCAGCCGGCGCTGCGATAGTAGGCGGCCGGCCGCATCCAGGGTTCCACCAGCTCCACCCGCTGCAGCTCGCCCAGCTGCCCACTCTGGATCAGTTGATGGGCGGCCCGAATCTCGGGACGATGGCGCTGTTGAAAGTTGACGGCCAGCAGCCGGCCGTTGGCCTCGGCGGCCTGGATCATGGCGTCGGCTTCTGCCACGTGGACGGCCATGGGCTTCTCCACCAGCACATGGCTGCCCGCCTCCAGGGCGTCGATGGCGATGGCCGCGTGGAAGGGATGGGGCGTGAGGATGACCGTGATGTCGGGCCGGGTTTCCGCCAGCAGGGTCTGATGGTCGGGGAAGAAGGGGCAGCCCAGCTCCTCCGCCCGGGCCCGGCCCACCTCGGCGTTCACATCGCACGCACCGACGACCTCGACCGTCTCCAGGGCCAGGGCCGGCCGGTGGGCGCTGAGGATCCCTGCGCCCACGCCGACGATGGCATGGCGCAGCTTGGGTTGTTCACCAGTCATGGTCTTTCTCCAGTCAGGAAGGTGGTTGGATCGACCTTTCGATTGTATTCGTTCCAGTACAGATCCGCAAAGATATACCCTGGGTTGTGCCAGATGATTACAGGTCCAGGCCAGAATCGTGCCGGGGGCGAACGGCCGACGCGGACGGGGCAGACTGGGGCAAACGTCGCTCCCGGACGAAAGCCCAAATGGCCACCGCCAGGGCCACGGCCACCAGGGTCAGGGTGACCAGCAGGGTGTCCCGCAGGGCGGCCACCTGGGCCCAGGCAGGCGCCTCCGTGGCGCCGCCGGGGAGGGCCTGGCCTGCGTGGTAGGTGGCTCGGGCGGCCCAGACGGTGCCCAGGACGGAGATGCCGGTGACCTGGCCCAGGGTACGGGTGATGGAGAGCAGCCCCGAAGCCACTCCCAGCCGCTCCCGAGGCGCGGCGCCCATCACCGCGCTGTTGTTGGGCGACTGGAAGATCCCCATGCCCAGGCCGATGGGCAGCAGCCGGGCCACATAGCCCAGGACCGTGGTCTCGGCGCTCAGGGTACTGGCGGCGCCATAGCCCACCAGCAGGACGGCCAGGCCGATGACGGTGATGGGCCGGGAGCCGTAGCGGTCGGACAGGGAACCGGAGATGGGGGCCATGACGCCCAGGGCCACAGGAATGATGGCCAGCATCAGGCCCACCAGCCGCACCTCGTAGCCCAGGACATCTTCCAGGTAGAAAGGCAGCAGGATGAAAAGGCCGGAGATGCCCACAAAGGTAATAAAACCGGTGCCCAGGTTGACGCTGAACTGGTAATTGCGGAAGAGGCGCAGGTCGATCATGGGCTGTTCCACCCGCCACTCGATGGCCAGAAAGAGGGCCAGGAAGACAGCCCAGGCGGTCAACAGGCCAACGATGAGGGGGTCGCCAAAGCCCCGTTCCTGGGCCAGGGTTAACCCCAGGGAAAGGCCCAGGATGCTGCAGAACAGGGTGAATGCTCCCCAGTAGTCAAAACGCTGTCCGCCCGCGGGACGCAGGTCCGGAATGAAGCGGCTGGCCAGGATGGTGCCCAGGATGCCAATGGGCAGGTTGACCAGGAAGATCCAGTGCCAGGAGGCCGCGTCGATGATGAGCCCGCCCAGGGTAGGTCCCACCACGATGCCCACGGAGACGATAGAGCCGGTGATGCCGATGGCCTTGCCCCGCTCCTGGGGCGGAAAGGATTCAGTGACGATGGCGATGCCCAGGGCCATGATCATGGCTGCGCCGATGGCCTGGAGCACCCGAAAGCCGATCAGGAAGTAGATGGTGGGGGAGAGGGCACACAGGGTGGAACCTACGGTGAAGATAATGAAGCCGCTGACGTAGATGCGCTTCTTGCCCACCATGTCCGCCAGGCGGCCGATGCCCAACATGAGGGTGGTCACGGTGAGCAGGTAGGAGAGCACCACCCACTGCACCGCCGCAAACACAGTGCCAAAATCCCGCACCAGGGTGGGCAGCGCCACGTTCACGATACTGCCGTCGATGGTCGCCAGGAAGATGCCCATGGCGACGGCCATCATCACATACCATTTGCGGCTGTAGTCCACGGTGAGGTTCTGCATGAGTCCGAAGTCCTGAGTCCGAAGTCCGGCTTCTCGGATCCAGCGGTGTTGGATCAACGCCCCGGCTGCAAGATCAGGCGATACTGGGCCGCTTTCTCCACCGCGGCCCGCTGCCAGGGCATCTTGTGGTAGACCCCCTCCCGCCACATGGGGATCTGGTCGTCGTAGTGCTCGCTCAGGGGGTGGCCCGACTGGCCGGTGGCAGTCACCGTCTGGGCCTGATCCCAGACCCCCACCTCCAACACCTGCCGGTAGCTGGCGGCAATCTGCACCAGGCCGGGCGGCAACTTGGGCGCATGCCGGGTCTGGTTGGGGGTCACCCCATCGCCGCCCACCGGGAAGGGCCCCCGGTTGAAGATGCCCCGCAGCAGCCGCACGCTGCCCAGGGGGTGCACGTAGCGGACCTGATGGACCCGGCCCCAGTGCCAGCGCCGGATGTTGTCGCCCAGCTCCCGGCGGATGTGGCGCACGGCCCGGCCCAAAGCCTCCTTCAACAGCTCGTCCCGGCGGCGGGGCCGGCCGCTGGCTGCCTCCATGTACCAGATGGACTCCTCGGCTTCGTTCAGGAGCTGGACCAGGCGACTTTCGGCCCGCAACATGAAGCCGTTGATCTGGAACAGGGGGTTCGTGGCCATGCCCAGATAGCCTTCGGCCGCGGCGCCCAGTTTGTCGCCGAAGGTCAGCTGCAACAGGTAGAGCAGGGTGTAGTGGAAGATGAGGGCGGCAGGGCTGTCGGTGTCCATGCGGAAATCCCAGCGCCGCAGATAGTTGATGGCCACCCGTTCCCAGGAATCCTCGGTGTCGATGAGGGTCAGCCAGGGGGTGAGCGCGGCCGCATACTTGCTCACCGTATCCATCTGCATCTCCTCCATATCCCGCACGGTGTAGCGCTCCTTCTTCTGCAGGAGCTCTTCCAGCCGTGCAGCCCGCCATCCTGGGAAAAACTCCACCCCTAGAAAGTATGGGTAGTCATCGCCGATCATCTTGTTGTTGGCCGTGACGATGACGCCAGACGGCGGGTTGTAGAGGCGAGGCAGCTCCTCCGCTGGGATATAGCCGTCCCACTCGTAGGTCGGGTCCCAGCCCGGCGCCGGCACCAGGCCCAGGTTCACCTCCCGCCGGGGTATCTGCCCAGCCAGGACGTAGCCGATGTTCCCCTCCACGTCGGCATAGGTGACGTTCTGGGCCGGCACGGACCAATCGGCCAGCGCGTCCTGAAATTCCTCCCAGTTTCGGGCCTGGTTCAGGCGCAACAGAGAGCGGAAGAGGCGCCCCGGCCCATGCCCCACCCAGCGGAGGGAGAGGGGCACTTCGGCCCGGTCGCCCAGGAGGCCGGTGATCAGGGGGCCGTGGCGAGTAACCACCACCCGCTCCACGTGGGGTGTGGTTCGCCGGCGGATGCGGATCTCCTCCTCGATGACCTGGGCCTGCTCCCACCCCTCGCCATAGGCAAAACGAGTCGGGTCAGTGGGGTGGGGCCGCTCCACGTACAGGTCCTGCACATCCACGCAGGCATTGGTCAGGCCCCAGGCGATGTGTTCGTTGTGGCCGATCACCACGCCTGGGCCGCCCGCGAAGGAGACCCCGCTGACTTCCAGATCCGGGCAGCTGAGATGATTCTCATACCACGCGCCGGGAATCTGGACGGCCAGGTGAGGATCATTGGCCAGGAGGGGTCGGCGGGTCAGGCTACGCTTGGGGGCCAACACCCAGCTGTTGCTGCCCTGGCCGCCTTCCATGGTGCCCAGCCACTGGCGCAACTTCTCGTATTCGTTGAGGAGCAGGCCGCCGGTGTTCAAAAGCCGGGTCACCTCCTGGCTGCCCAGGCCCTCCAGGATGATGGGGTTCTCCGCCGGATAGTCCGGCTCCAGCTCGGCAGCCCGGATGGGCCCCAGGAGCTTCAGCAGGCGCAGCCGGGTCAGCTCGCTTTCCCAGTTGATGCTCAGGGACCAGCCCATCATCTTGGCGAAGGCCAGCACGTCCACGGGTGTCCAGGGCTCCGGCGTAAAGCGGAGCAGATTGCATTCCGCCGCCAGGCGCCCCGGCCGGGATTGGATGTAGGCGTTGACGCCTTCCACATACCAGGTCAACACCTGGAGCACCTCGGGCTCCAGGGTGGGCAGCTCGGCCTGGGCAGCCCGCCAGAAACCCACGATGCGGCTGAAGCGATCTGCGTCCAGGGCGGCTTCCCCAAAGAGCTCGGCCAGGCGGCCCTGGGCAATGCGCCGGTTCTGCTCCATCTGCCAGAGACGATCCTGGGCGTGGACGAATCCCTGAGCCCGGAAGAGGTCGGCCCGGGAGCGGGCATAGATGTGGGGCACGCCGTGGCGGTCCCGCAGGATCTCCACCGGCTCGTCCAGGATGGACAGGATCAATTCGCCGTCCAATTTGGGCATCGGCCGCTGCACCAGCCACCAGTAGACGTAGAGGAAGAAGCCGCCTACGGCCAGCAGGGCCAGAATGAGGAGAAGCGCGATGAGGGTGAAAAGGGTTATCCACATAGGGCCGGCTCGATCACTCGGTCATGTCGTTGGGCGCCGCGGCCCTGTGGTGTGGGGCCCGGCGCGTTTGCAGTCTTACAGACTTGTCGGAACCAGTCCTGTAGTTATAACACAGTCTGCCCGTTCTCTGGGAATCGGAAGGTGGGTGGACCACATCGCAGTGACGGCCGACGGCCAGGAGTACAGCAGCTGTGCTCTGCTCGTGGCCACCGGTAGCCGCTACCGACGCCTCCAGGTGCCGGGTGAAGCCGACTACATCGGCGCAGGTGTCCACTTCTGTGCCACATGCGACGGCCCTTTTTATAAAGGGGGGCATGTGGCCGTCGTAGGTGGCGGCAACAGCGCCACCGAAGAAAGCCTGCTTTTGACAAAATTTGCTGATCAGGTCACTATGATAGTTCGTGACGGGTCCTTTAAGGCCAGTCCAGTCATCCAGGAGAAGGTGCTGGGGGACCCCAAGATCCGGGTGCTGTGGCATACCGAAGTCGTGGAATTCCAGGGCCGTGGCGGCAAGTTGACCCACCTGGTGCTCAAAAACAACCAGAGCGGTCAAGAGAGCACCCTGGCCGTGGACGGGGCCTTCATCTTCATTGGCCTGACGCCCAATACGGCCTTCCTGCGAGAAAGCCCGGTGCGCCTCAACCCATGGGGCTTCATCGTCACTGGCCACGATCTGGTCCACGACGGCACACGTCCTCCGGGATTCGAGACACGGGATCCGGGCCTGCTGGAGACCAGCGTTCCTGGCATCTTCGCAGCCGGGGATGTGCGGGCCGGCAGCACCAAGCAGGTGGCCAGCGCAGCCGGAGAAGGGGCCACCGCTGCACTTTTGATCCGGGAATACCTGAAAACCGTTTGAGGTGATCGCGAACCATGAACAAAGCGGCCAGCGAAGATGTTCTGTGCATCGGCGTAACCGTGCGCAAAGGGACGCCAGAGTGGATTGAAGAAAACAGCCGGCACTACCTGAACGTGCTGGCAGCATACGGCGCGACAGCCGTGGTCCTCTCACCGGACCAGCCGGCGACCTTGCCAGATGGACAGCGCTTTGCACCGGACGCCACGGGACGTCTGCCCGACGCAATCCTGGATCATCTGGACGGGCTGATCCTGTCGGGCGGGGGCGACGTCCACCCCCGCTATTTCAACCAGCCCCTCAACGGCGCTGAGCCTGAACAGATCGACCTGGCCCGAGACGAGTTGGAGCTAAACCTGGCCCGGGGCGCCCTCGGCCGGGACTTGCCCATCTTCGGCATCTGCCGCGGGTGCCAGGTCCTTAACGTCGCGGCCGGCGGCGCCATGCGCCAGCACCTGGATGGACACCGCTCGCCCAAGGAAGACCCGGTCTTCCACCCAGTGGCCATCCAGGCTGGAACCCGCCTCCACGCCCTGGTGGGCCGGAACGAGATCCAGGTCAACACCTACCATCACCAGGGCGTAGACCATGAGAGCCTGGCCCCCATCTTTGTACCTGCCGGGGTGGCATTGCCGGATACGTGGCTGGTGGAGGCCTTCGAAAGCCCGGTCCATGGCTGGGTCTTGGGGGTCCAGTGGCATCCGGAGCGCCTGTTTGAGCTCAGCGACGACCATCGCCGCCTGTGGGAAGGCTTTCTCCAGGCCTGCCGGCAGACCGCCCGCCGCCGGGAGGTCCGAAACCCGGAAGCCAAACTGAAGCAGTGAAACAGCAACAACCATGAAGACTGCCTTGTTCGACTATGATCTGCCCCCCGAGTTGATCGCCCAGGAGCCGGCCGAGCCCCGGGACAGCAGCCGCCTGATGGTCCTCCATCGGGCGGATGGCCGCATTGAGCACCGCCGCTTTCGGGACATTGGCGACTACCTGCGGGCAGGAGATCTGCTGGTGGCCAACGACAGCCGGGTCATTCCGGCCCGACTCCACGGCCACAAGTCCACCGGCGGCAAGGTGGAGATCTTTCTCCTCCGCAAGCTGGACCAGGCGGGCAGCGAGTGGGAATGCCTCACCCGGGGGCGCAACCTGGTGGCAGGCGTCCAGGTACAGGTGGAGCCCCTGGCGAGCGGAGAAGAGGAACCCGCGCCGCCTGTGGAAGCCACCATCGTGGCAGTGAATCCCTCGGGCACCCGGGTGGTGCGCTTCGCCCAGCCCATCAGCCCATACCTGCACCAGTTGGGGGAGATTCCCCTGCCGCCCTATATCACGGCCTACCAGGGCGACCGGGAGCGGTACCAGACGGTCTACAGCCGGCCGGAGGGGAGTGTGGCCGCGCCCACGGCGGGCCTGCACTTCACGCCAGAGCTCCTGGTGGCCTTGCGAAAGCAGGGCGTCGGCTTTGAGACCGTGACCCTACACGTGGGATTGGACACCTTCAAGCCGGTGGAAGCGGAGGAAGTCGAAAAGCACACCATCCACACCGAATGGGCGGAATTAAGTGCCGATACAGCCCGGCGGATTAACCAGGTTTCGCTTCAAGGTGGGCGGATCGTGGCAGTGGGCACCACCACCGTGCGCACCCTGGAATGGGCGGCCACAGGGGCCCAGGGTATCGACCCGTACGATCCCCAGGCCTGTCCGTGGCAGCGCACAGCCGCCTTTGCCGGGCCGGTGGACCTGTACATCTACCCGGGCTACCGCTTCCGGGCGGTGGACGGGCTGATTACCAACTTCCATCTGCCCCGCTCCAGCCTCCTGATGCTGGTGAGCGCCTTTGTGGGGCAGCACCATCCAGAGGATCTGGACTGGGGACGACGCACCCTGCTGGCTGCGTATGAGGTGGCCAAGCAGGAAGGGTACCGGTTCTACAGCTTTGGCGATGCCATGCTGATCCTCTGAGCTCGCCGACACCGTGGCGACAGTCGACACCGTGGCGACCACGGTTTCCCAGAGGGAAGCGTGGATGGGAAGTGCGCCAATAAGAACAGGGCCGACTGCGCCAGGAAATCCCGGCAGAAATTCGGCGATAGTTCCCACCAGGGGGAGTGTCGCCGAATTTCTGCCGGGGTATTTCGCCAGACTGTACTAGTCGGCCCTGGGAAGCAGATGCTTCTGCAGTTTCCCCATGGCGTTGCGAGGTAAAGTTGAAACCCGGTAGAAACGCCGGGGAACCTTGTAGCCGGCCAATTGGCCTTTGCAAAAAGCCACCAGCTCCGCCTCGTTGATTTCACCCGTGCAGACAATATAGGCGACGGGTACTTCACCCCACTCGGGGTGGGGTTCTCCCACCACGGCCGCCTCCGCCAGCCCCGGATAGGTGGTGAGCAATTCCTCGATTTCCCGGGGGTAGATGTTGAAGCCACCGCTGATGATCAACTCGTGACGCCGGCCCAGCAGCGTCACATAGCCGTGGTCTGGATCCTGCCGGGCCAGGTCACCGGTCCGGAACCATTCCCGGCCCTGGGCATCCTGGCAAAAGCTGGCCGCGGTCTTCTCCGGATCCTGCCAGTATCCCTGGAAAACATTGCTGCCCCGCACCAGGAGCTCCCCTTCTTGCCCCGGCGCCACGTCCTGCAGGTTGGCATCCACAATGCGGATGGAGACGCCGGGAAGGGGCGTGCCGACGGTGCCAGGCCGTCGGGGGCCGGCATAGGGGTTACTCAGGTTCATCCCCGTTTCGGTCATGCCATACCGTTCCAGGATGGCATGACCAGTCCGATCTTGGAAGGCCACAAAGACCTCTGGCGGCAGGGGAGCGCTGCCTGAACAAAACAGGCGCATATGACTGAAATCCAGAGGGTCGGGGTGGCGCTCCATTTCCTGGAGCAGGCGGACGTAGATGGTGGGGACGGCAAAGAAGAGGGTGGGGTTGGCATGGAGCAGATCATCCAACACCGCCGCCGCGTCAAAGTGGGCGTGGAGGAGGATGGTGGCACCGGCAGCCAGGGCACAGTGCAGGCCGACAATCAGGCCGTGGACATGAAAAAGGGGCAGGCAGAGGAGCAGGCGATCTTCTGCCTGCCATCCCCAGGCGGACAACAGGCCGGTGACAGTAGCCATCACGTTGTTATGGCTCAACATGGCGCCCTTGCTGCGGCCCGTGGTGCCAGACGTGTACATGATGAGCGCCAGGTCGTCCCCTTCAACGGTAGGCGCGTCCAGGCTATCGACCGGGGCAGACCAGCCTGGGAAATCCTCCAACAGGAGCGTGGCCTCCAGGGAAGTCCGCTGGGAGGGGGGCACCTCCTCGAGGATGGGCAGATAGTCTCGCTCCGTGATGAGGAGGCGGGGCCTGCAGTCACTCAGGATGTGGCCGATTTCCAGGCGGCGGTAGCGGAGGTTCATGGGGACCACAATGGCGCCCAGGCGAATGACGGCCAGGTAGGCGATGACCAACTCTGGGCGGCTGCCCACATAAAAGGCAACCCGATCGCCTTTCCCCAAGCCCCATCGCTGGAGGCCTGCGGCCAACCGATCTGCCTGGGCAAAGAGCTCTTCATAGGAAAGGCGGTGCCCCGGGAGACCGGGCGAGCGGGTCTCAATGGCAACATGGTGGGAGGCGCGATGGCGCGCGATGGCAAAGAGATCGTGGAGGTTCATGGAAGTATACTATCAGAAAAGCTGTGGAATGGTTGATGGGATCGCTTGCAGGTGGGCTCCACAACGACAGAACCCGGGGAAAGACTAAAGCGGGTGACAATTTCTGTCAAATTGAATGCGATGGTTATATGAGGGGAGGGGGAGGGGATAAGAAAAGGCAGGGAAGAGAAGGGTTGGCAATGACCTACTCTCGCATGCAGTCGCCCGCATACTACCATCGGCGCTGGTGGGCTTAACTGCCGGGTTCGGGATGGAG